>JBEPXK010000227.1:0-6453 GCA_041641915.1 Planctomycetota bacterium | reverse complement strand
CGTCGTCGAGCAGCAGCGCCGGATGGGGCCCGGCGTAGATGATGGCGCGCGGCGTGGCGGCGGGCGCGGTGGCTGCGGCAGCTGTGGTAGGGGCCGCGGCGAGCTGCCCGGCGTCGTCGGCGCTCGTCACCGGCCGGGCGCCGGCGGGCGTGGGCAGCTGCGCGTGGCCCGGCAGCAGGCGGATGGTTATCCCGTCGCCGGCGGGCGCGAGCAGGATGGCGGTGCAGCCGGCGGCCTCGAGCTGGGTGAGGATCCGTCCGAGCGCCGGCAACCGGGTCTGGCAGTGCGCCTCGCGACCGTTGCGCACCGCCTCGCATGCGCGCTCGCGCGCGGCCGGATCATCGGCGGCGAATACCAGCGGTCCTGGGTGGTCGTCTGCGTCGGCTTCGGCCATGGCGGATCCTGACGCCGACGGGGGCGCGACACAAGGCGCGCCCGTAGCCGGTCAACTATCGATATCGCTATCGGCGATCACGGAGAACCGATGGGTCGGATCGGGTCGCCCGGGGGTCAGCGCGTGGACCCGGCAGAACTCCAGCTGCACGCATCCGGTGGCCACCGCGTCTTCGAGGGTCGCGCGGACGAGTTGTTCGAGTTCGTCCGGCGGCAGTTCGACCCGGGCGTTGTAGACGAGGTCGACGATGATCGCGGCGCCGTCGAGCTCGCCGCGGATATCGGGTTCCTGTTCGGTGTCGGTAATATTGATGGTCAGGCGATCGTCGTCGCTGGTGGCGATGGCCTTGACGTGCCCGATACTCGCATCGCGGACCTTGATCCGGATCTGCAGGTCGCGCAGCGCACCGCGCAACAGAGCGTGCCAGTCCGGGATGCAGCAGTCCTCGGCTTCGAGGCGGATGTCCGCATTGAGCCAGCCCAGAGCCGCCTCGCCGGCGGCGTAGGTGTCGTAGTCGATATCGGCCAGACGCGCGCCGGCGCGCGTGGCCTGCATGACGTGATCGAGCCAGGCGTCGACCCCCGCGCCGGTGCGCCCCGACACGGCGAAGCGGGGCACGTCCGGATTGATCTCCGCCAGGGCGTCCTCGAGCTCGTCGCGCTGCGCGGTGTCCAGCAGATCGCCCTTGGAGAGCAGCAGCGCGTCGGCCTCCTCGATCTGCTTGCGGAAGATATAGCGGGCCTTGGGGTGCATGCCCGTCTCCTGCAGGACCTGCCGCAACCGGCGCGGATCGCAGAGCACGCTCAGCGGAGCCGGGACGAAGTTAGCGGCGTGGTACTGCTTGAGCGGCTGGAGCAGGGTCGCGGAGAGGTCGGCGCAGCTGCCCACCGGTTCGGCAATGATCGCCTGGGCGCCCTGTTCGCGTAGCCGGTTGGCCGCGGCGATCAGGCCGTCGAAATCGCAGCAGAAACAGCTGCCGGAGACCTCCTCGACGCGCGCATCGCCGCTGTTGAGCAGTCGCGTATCGACCAGATCGGCGGCCTGGTCGTTGGTCACCAGGCCGACCTGCAGGCCGCGGATGGCGAGGCGTTCTGCCGCCTGGGCGAGCAGCGTGGTTTTGCCGGCGCCGAGAAAACCGCCGACGAAGATGATACGGGTCGGTTCCATGGATCACTCCTGCTGCGCATCCTCGGCCGCGTTGGCCCGGCCGAGGGCGAATTCGTAGACCAGGGCTCCGGCGAGGGCGCCGAAGCAGGGGGCGAGGATGTAGACGGTGAAGAATCCGCCCTGGGGCCCGGGGATCGCCACCCGGCCCCAGCCGGCGCAGGCGGCGAACAGCCGCGGGCCGAAGTCGCGGGCGGGGTTGAGCCCGGCCATGGTCAGCGGTGCGATCACCGCGATGATCGCGGCCACTCCCAGGCCGACGAGCGGGGGGATCCGGCGGGGTCCCGGGGCTTCGCCGTTGTGACGGTCGGTCAGGGCGAAGACGAAGAAGGCGAGGAAGGCGGTGCCCACCATCTCGGCCGCGAAGGCCCGCCACGGGCCGACGGTCTGCGCGGTCCAACCGCGGGCGGCGGCGATCGCCGGGTGGGGGAAATAGCCGGCATAGAGCATGGCCGAGAGCTGGCTGCCGGGTTGGCCACGGCTCAGGCCCTGAGTCTGCTCGAAGCTGGCGATGGCGCCGGCGAAGAGCAGGTGCAGCGCCGCCGCGGCGAGGAAGGCGCCCAGCAGCTGGGCGGCGAGATAGGCCCAGACCCGGTTCCAGGGGAACCGGCGGCGGCAGGCGAAGGCGAGGGTGATGGCAGGATTGATATGGGCGCCCGAGGTCGCGCCGACGGCATAGATGGCCAGGGCGATGGCCACCGCCCACACCACCGCCACCTGCCACAGACCCGTCTGGGCCCCGGCGAGGATCGCGGCATGGACCGCGCCGAGACCGAAGAAGACGAGGATGCCGGTGCCGAGGACCTCGGCCAGTGCCGCCCGGAGCAGGGCCGGGGGCTGCGGCGCCGTTGCGGGCTTGGGCCCGCGTCCGGATGGGGGTGGATCCCCGGCGGGGCCGGAGCGCGTGCCCGTGGCGGCGTCCATATGTGTGATCCTGGCTACTGTCCGGAGCGCACAAGGCGAAGTGCACGGCCCGTGGCAGCGGACCGGATCGGTGATGGTATGCGACGCTGCGGTGGTATAATGAAGTGGAAGCCACCATCGGCGAGAAGCCATGGTTATGGGCAGAGCGCGGTGGGTGGCGGACAGGACCGGAGGTGGAGCGTGGATGACCCTCGACGGACCGGCGGCATCGGGCGCGCTCGAGCCGGCCTCTCATTCATCGAGTTGATGATCTGTGTGGTGATCATGGCCACTGCGCTGGTGGCGCTGTTGGGCAACATGTATCCCCTGCACATGGCCCACGAGGCCAACCGCGAGAAGAGCAAGGCGATGGAGGTGGTCGCGGCGATGGCTGAACGCCTGCAGGGAGCGCAGTGGCATTCCCTGGGCGGGAGCGACCAGCCCTGGTCGTGGCATCGGCGCGAGAACCCGGATCCGAGCAGCGGCAATCCGCCCCTGCGCGAAGACTCCCCCGACCCTGACCACAACCTGATCGAGCAGGGAATCATCAATCAGCGCACCGGTCTCGAGGAGCTCGAACTCCATCTCGAGTACATGAAGATGGATCTGGCCGAAGTGCTCAATTCACAGCATTCCTGGAACCGGCATCGCGACGAAGCGACCTACATCCTGCCCGAGGATCCCGATGTGCTCGATCTCCAGGAAGAGGAGGAGGCGATCATCTTCCGCATCCTGGTGACCTGGCGCTCGCGCGACGGCGGCAGCCGACGCCACGAAGTGGTGATGGCGAGGAGGAAGTGACCATGGCTCGGGTACCTCATCGCGACGAACAACCCGCGCGGCGCCCCCTGGCAGCCGTGTGCAGCCGCGCCGGCCTGACGATGGTCGAAATCGCCATCTCGCTGGCGGTGTTCTCGGTCCTGATGGTGACCATTCTCGAGGCGTTGAGCAGCACGCGGATGTTCGTCAGCAGCAAATCGATGCGCAGCGATCTGGCCATGGAGGCGCAGGACGTGCTCGACACCCTGGTCTCGGACCTCGGCAACAGCGCCTGGTTCATCTCGCCGATCGACGCCTCCGGCGGCGACACGAATTACGAGAATCTGGCTGTCGACCCGACCTACGACCGCGAACGCGCGGTCTACTATCCCTACGTCTTCAAGCAGGACGCCAGCAGCCTGCCCAGCAGCAACGCTTTCCACAGCGCCTACGAACGGTACATCAGCGGCGATGTGGTCAGCGCGTCGACGATGGATCCCGACCACTGGAACCAGCTGCCCGCTTCGCACAAGGAGCCCAGCGACGAGGTGGTGTTCCTCAAGGTGCGCAAGGCGCCGCCGACCCCGGTGCCCGAGCCCGAGGTCACCGACTGGGTCAACTTCAACCAGCCGGCGACCAAGATGGACCAGTACGCCAACGTCAGCGAACTCAGCGTGGTCGAAGGGCTGAACCTGCAGTCGCAGGACGGGGTGACGGTCACCGATGTGCCCTTGGATTGGGAGACCTACCCGGCAGCCGACCCTTGGGGCACCTTCCCGCTCAAGGGCGCCGACTATCGCGAACTGCGGGAATACTCCTACCGTCTGGTCCCCGACCCGGGCAACAACCGTGCGCGACTCGAGCGTTGCTACCGCAACGGCGCGAGCGACTCGGTCCACGTCGACCAGGTGCTCTCGACCTCGGTGGATCGGCTGCAGGTCGACACCTACCGCACCGATGCCGCGCTGCAGGTGAACCAGGTGCGTTTCACGCTGTACATGTCCAAACGGCCGACCGCCGAGGCCGGCGGCTCCCGCGCCACGCACAAGGTCTCGGTAACCGTCGCCCTGCGCAGCACCGTCGACCCCGAATACGCGCTCAACCTCGAGACCTGGCTCGGTGAAGCCGGTCACTTCTGAGGAGAGAATCATGGACCGCGTCCAGCAACCCCGACCGTTCGCCCCGCGGGTTACCGCCCGGCGCGGCAGCGCGTTGATGACCACGATGATCGTGACCATGATGGTCGCCTTCCTGCTGCTGACCTCGGGCCGCGAGACCTACTCGGTTAGCGAGATGCAGGACCATGCGGCCGCTGTGCAGCAGGCCAGCCTCGCCGCCGAGGCGGTGGGCGCGCTGCAGGAGGTGGAGCTGGTCGAGCTCGCGGCGAGCAACGACCTCGCCGCGCTGGCCAGCAAGGCGACCGCGCCCGATGGCACCTGGTCCGGGACCAAGTGGATCGGTGGCTGCATGGTCCGCTGGCGCATCGAGCCGGTCCTGGTGCAGAGCCAGGACGGACGGTTCACCATCAACCCGCTCCACGCTCCCTCGGTCTCGTTGCCCGAGGACCCGAGCACAGGCGCGGTCGACGCTGATTACCTCAACAACTACGAGTTCTACAACTTCCGTATCGCGACCGAGGCCTACGCGCTGAGCGATGTCAGCATCGCGAATCCCGAGCCGTGGAACAACGCCGAACAGCGTCGCGCGGTGGCCCAGGCCCAACGGCTGGTCCAGATCAAGCTCAACTCGCTGTTCAAGTACGCCCTGTTCTACGCCGCTGAGGGCAAGGACGGCGACATCGAGTTCCACAACGGCCCGGATATGAACATCAACGGCGCGGTCCACTCGAACGGCGCGATCTACTTCGCCGGCGGCTATGGCAACAACAACGGCCGGGTGCTGATCCCCGAAGCTGGTTACAGCGTGAACTGCACCCTGGTCGCGATCGACGGCGCCTACCGCTTCATGAAGGTGCCGATGTGGGAGGCCTTCGTCAACAACACCGACAACATGCGTTCCCACCTGACCATCCTGCCCGCGGGCATCGAACCATGGGGGTCGCTCAATCCGTACGACGTCCCCATCGGCCATCAAGTTGAAGGTCCCAATAGCGATAGATACCGGGTCAACGGTGTCGCGATGAACGCCACCGCCTACGGTTCGCTGCCGGCCAACGATAGCCGCTCGCCCGATGGTATGTCGGAGAGCTTCAGTGTGTTCGTTCGCGATGGCGTCAACCTCGGTGCGACCACCGTGCGCACCCTGGCCAACATCCCCGAGCTGGGTGGCCGGCCGTTCGAGCCGCAGATCATGGGCGGTTCGGATACCGGGCTGTGGTTCCGGCATCCGAACCGCGGGGATTACACCCTCACTGTATTGCCCAACCGCGACGGGGACACGGTCGGCGGTGACTACTACAAGGACCCCTTCGGGCTCAACGGCGATGCCAACGACGACTACCACGCCGTGTTGTTGCTCGCCGACACCACCTTCTCCCTGGATACCAGCGGTCACATCGGCGACGATTACCTGCGCCGCAGCGTCAGTCGGCCGGTTTACTACACCCAGGAACCCGAGACCATTACCCGAGCCCAGAACGCCGACACCAGCGGCCCCGGCGGGCTTCCGCCCTATCTCGACTACCTGCGTTCCGACCTGTCGAATCAGGCTGCATGTACCGCGGCGCGACGGGTTTCGGCTCAAGGTATGATGATGTATCGCCAGGTCGGTCTCGATGGCAGGTCGATCTACCCCGGCATCTGGCCGCCGCTACGCGATGTCAACGACCCGTTGACCGATACCTACCGGAGCGACTACGCGACCAACTCCGTCGCGGCCGACCGCAAGACCATCCTCCGGGCCATTCCCGGCGGCTACGGCACTGCGGTGACCGATGACGATGGCGACGGGTTCCGGCGCAACGAGGCGCACGGCTTCTATCTCGACGAAGGCCTGCATGGGGGTGATATCAAGAATCCGGGTTGGGGTCTGGTCATCCGCGAGCGCCCGGCCCAGATTACCGATTCGGCCGCCATTCCGCCGTTGTACTCGCCGGGCCCGGGTTGGGTCGAGGATTTCCAGGCCGACGGTCTGGTCAACGGCGATACGGCTGACACCGGGAGTACCGCTTGGAGCGTGAGCGCAGCGGGCGGGCAGTTCGCGGTCCGTGACGGTCGGTTTCATGCCCAGGGTCTGGGCAACAGCGCCGCGACCTGGACCAGCCAGGCGATCGA
>JBEPXK010000226.1:0-6454 GCA_041641915.1 Planctomycetota bacterium | reverse complement strand
ACGACCGCGCACTGCGAGCTCATCGCCTTGATCACCGAGATGCTGTGGGTGTCACGGCGGAAGGGATAGGCGAACACGTCCATCCGCGCCAGGGCCGGAGCGATGTGCGCACCGGCCTCCTGCAGTTCGATCACCTCGCGCAGCCCCGCGTCGGCGATCAAGCGCTCCAGGTCCTCATGCCCGGCGCCGCTGCCAACGATCAGTCCACGCACGTCGTGATCCTGCTCGCGCAATGAGGCGAGCGCCTCGATCAGCATGACCGCGCCATCACGCTGATCATCGAAGCGGGTCACCGTGCCCACGGTCCGCACTCCGGTGCGCGGTGCCGGACGGGCGAAGCGCTCCATGTCGACGCCGTAGGGCAGCACCACCACCCGGTCGCGATCGAGTCCCAGTCGCGCGACCAGATGCGCGCGGAATTCCTCGTTGGGCACGGTGACGTACTCGATGTACGGCCGGTCGAGGGTCTCGGCATCGTCTGGCTCGATCGGGCAATGGACGCTGACCACCAACGGCACGCCGAGCTTGCAGGCCAGATCGCCGCCCAGGGGAACCTGTGCGAGCCGGTGGACGTGGATCACATCGGGTTTCCACTCGGTCAGCCGGGCGAGCAGCTTGCGTCCGCGCCCGGCGAGCATGCGTAGGCCCTTGTCGGCATAGCGCTGGACCGCGAGTCCCTCGTCCTGGCATTCGGGCTCGCGCACCCCGCCCGACGACAGCAGCAGGGCGTCATGCTCGTTCTGCATCAACCAGCGCGCGAGGTTGATCGCGAAGCTCGAGGCGGCCGAGGCATGCAGTGAGCCGATCAGATGCGCGATGCGCAGGCCGATCATCGTGGCTCCTCTCCGTGCGGCTCGCCCGGATTGTCATCTGAAGTGCGGTCGTCACCGGCAGCGGCGACACGGTAGCGTTCGTCAACCCAGGCCCCCAGGTCGAGCCGGCGACACCGTTCACTGCAGAAGGGTCGGCTCGGCGGCGCCGCATCGCCGCCGAGGAGCACCGGCTGCCCACAGGTGGGGCAGGGGACCGTTGAAGCCATTGCCACATTCTAGGCCTCCCCTGCCCTTGGCAAGGCGGTGCCGGATTGGATGATCGTGGCATGCGTTCACTGGCCATCTTCCTCTTGACCTGCGCTCTGGCAGCCTCAACCGCTGCGAGCGAGGTTTCCCAGGCAACCCGCCGCGCCGTGGCCCGAATCCCCCGCGGGGGCGTGCTCGGCCTGTGCCTCGCCCGCGTCGCCGACGGGACCGTACTCAGCGCGCACGCGGCCGATCGGCGCTTGAGCATGGCCTCGCTGACCAAGCTCTTCGTCTCCGCCGCCGCGCTCGCGCAGCTTGGGCCGAATCACGTCTTCCGGACCAGGGTCCATGCCCTCGGCCCGGTGACGGACGGCAGCTGTCCGGGCCTGGCGGTGGTCGGCGGCGGCGATCCCTGCCTCGATGAGCATTTCACCGACGGCGATCCGGACACCGTGTTCCACGACTGGGCCGCGCGCCTCGCCCAGGCCGGGGTCGAGCGGATCGACGGCGATCTGGTCATCGACGGATCGATGTTCAGCGGCCCGATCCGCCCCCCGACCTACCCCAGCGACGCGCGCAACGTTCAGCGCTGGTACTGCGCCCCCTCCAGCGCCTTCGCCTGGAACGACAACTGCATCGAGGTCCGCGTGGTTCCGTCCGCGCCGGGCGAGCGCGCGCGCGTCCAGACCAGGCCGCGCTCGCCGCGCATCACCGTCGACAACAACACCCGCAGCGTCGCCAGCGGCGGCAGCAAGGGCCTGGTCGCCTGGCGTCACCAGCACGCCAACACCGTGGTGGTCAACAAGAACTACAGCGCGACCACCAGCTGGTTCCCCTTCGCCATCCACGAGGATCCCGACCTGCTCGCTGGCGACCACCTCGCCGCGATCCTCGCCGACAACGGCATCGCCCTCAGCGGCAGCGTGCGCCGTGGCACGCTGCCGCCGGCCGGCGCCCCCCTGTTGTTCACGGTTCGCAACCCCATCGCCCCGGCGCTCGACATCCTCAACCAGCGTAGCCAGAACTTCTACGGCGAGCAGATCCTGCGCGTGCTCGGCCACGCCCGCCATGGCACCGGCTCGCTGACCACCGGCATCGCCGCGACGACCGCGATCCTGGGCGAACTCGGGCTCGATTCCGCCGGCTTCACCCTGCTCGACGGCTCCGGGCTGAGCTACGGCAACAAGGCCAGCGCCCGCTGCGTGGTCGACCTGCTCGTGCTCATGGCCGCGCACCCGCATGCCGCGATCTATCACGACTCGCTCAAACCGCGTCAGGTCGCCCTGCCCGGCGGCGGCACCCTGACCATCAAGGTCAAGACCGGACACCTGGCCATCGCCCACTGCCTTGCCGGTTACATCACCGACGACCACGGTCGCCGCTACGCCTTCGCCTGCATCGCCAATCGCGCCAGCGCCCGCTCGGTCAGCTGGGGCGACCGCACCATCCGCGCCTACATCGCCGACATCGTCGCCGCCCTGCGCGGGTGAGCCGGCGCGGCGCCGGCGCCGGCTTGCAGTGGCGCCCCGCGACCGCGCGGGGCGCAGCCGCTTCAGCGCGCCCCCTGTTCGCCCTGCTCGTAGCGGCGGTGGAGCGCGGCGTAGGCACCGTCGCGTACGAGCAATTCGGCGTGGTTGCCGTCTTCGATGATCCGCCCCTCGTTGATCACCAGGATGCGGTCGGCGTCGACGATCGTCGCGAGCCGATGGGCGATGATGATCGCCGTGCGGCCGGCGCAGAGCCGGCGCAACGCCCGCTGGATCCGGCGTTCGGTATGGACATCGACGGCGCTGGTCGCTTCGTCGAGGACCAGCACGCGGGGATCGGCGAGGAAGGCGCGGACCAGGCAGACGATCTGTCGCTGGCCGTGCGACAGGTGGCTGCCCTGCGGCCCGACCTGGGTGTGGTAACCGTCATCGAGGCGCTCGATGACGTCGGCGACGCCCAGCTCGCGGCAGGCTGCGATGAGGGTGGCCTCCTCGGCGTCGGGCGCGGCGAGGCGGATGTTGTCGAGCACCGTACCGCTGAAGAGGACGTTGTCCTGCAGAACCACGCCGATGGCTCGGCGCAGGCTGCCCTGGCGAACCCGGCTGATGTCCTGCCCGTCGATCAGGATGGTTCCGCGTTGCAGGTCGTAGAACCGGCACAGCAACTGCACCAGGGTGCTCTTGCCGTGGCCCGTCGGCCCGACGATGGCCAGTTGCTGCCCGGCCGGGATGTCCAGATCGATGTCGTGCAGGACCATCGCGTGCTGTTCCTGCGGGTCGTAGGCGAAGGAGACATGATCGAAGCGGATGGCGCCGGCGCCCGCCGGCAGGTCGGCGGCAGCCGGTAGATCGGCGACCTCCGGTTCGGTATCCAGCAGCAGGAAGATGCGCTGGGCCGCGGCGATGCCTTCGCTGCCGCGTGCGAACAGGTCGCCGAGCTCCTGCAGGGGACCGAGGAAGAGGAAGACGTAGAACAGACACTGCGTCAGCGCGCCGTAGGTCATCTGGCCATCGAGCAGGGCATCGCGTCCGGCGATGAGCACCAGCAGCAGACCACCGGTGAACAACAACAGCGAGAACGGCATGAACCAGGCCCAATTGAAGGTGGCACGTACTGCCTGCCGATCGAAGTCGCGCAGTTCATCATCGTAGCGATCGGCGGCGCGCTCCTCGTCGACCGCCTGTTGGATCTCGCGTACCCCGGTGATGGTCTCGACCAGGATGGCCGTGATCCGGCTACGCGCCTCTGCCACCCGGTTCCACAACCGCGTGACGCTGCGCTTGAACAACGCGATGACGACGATCAGCAGCGGGAACAACGGTAGGACGTGGAACAAGATCCCCGGCGCGATCACATAGAGCATCACCCCGGCGGTCAGGCAGCGACTCAGGCTGGAGACCAATACCGTCGGCCCGTAGACGACCAGCGCCTCGAGTCGTTCGACGTCGCTGTCGGCGCGGGCGACGATACGGCCGGCCTTGGTCTTGTCGAAATAACGTACGCTCAGGCGCTGGACCTGTTCGGCCAGCCGTTGCCGCAAACCGTTGAGGATGTCGATCGCCATCGAGCCGGATACCCAGTTGCTCAGCCCCATCAGCAGGAAACGGATCAGCCAGGAACCGCTCAGACCGACGGCGAGCCAGAACAGGATCTCACGGTCGAGTTGCCAGCCGCCGCCGCTGCCGCCGAGGCCGGAGTCGATCGCCTCCTTGAAGAACCACGGGCGTACGATGATCGTCGCCACCAGGCCCAGCTCGGCGCCCAGGACCACCAGCAGATGCCGGCGTACCGGAGCGAGCAGGCGCACGAGCCGCCGGATCATCTTGCTCTCGACGTCGCGCCCGGCCAGGCTCTCCTCGATCGCGAGGTCGTTCACGCCGCCTCCTCCCGATCGAGCGCCAACAGACGGCGGTAGGCCGGACTGGAGGCGACGAGTTCGGCGTGGCTGCCGGCGGCGATGATCCGCCCCTCGTCGAGGACCAGGACCCGGTCGGCCAGATGGATGCTGGCCAGACGGGTGGCGACCATCAGCACCGTCGTCTGCCCCAGGGCGCGGCGCAGGCGGGCGAGGATGGCCGCCTCCGTGTGGGCATCGAGGGCGCTGGTGGCATCGTCGAGGATCAGCACCGCCGGATCGGCGACCAGCGCGCGGGCCAGGGCCAGGCGTTGTCGCTGGCCGCCGGAGAGGGTCAGGCCTCGTTCGCCGATGCGTGTCGCCAGGCCCTCGGGCAGGCCCTTGACGATGTCCTCGGCCGCGGCCAGGTGCAGCGCATGCCAGAGCTGACGCTCATCGGCGCTCGCATCGGCCAGGCGCAGATTGCCGGCGACGCTGTCGCTGAACAGGAAACTCCCTTGATAGGCCACCTGCACCGCCTGGCGCAAGGCGTCGATCCGGCAGTCGGCCACCGATTGCCAGCCGGAGGCGTCGCTGCCGATGAGCACCTGTCCGCCGTCCGGGTCGCGCAGGCGCGGAAAAAGACTGCAGAGGGTACTCTTGCCCGAGCCGGTCGGACCGACGAGCGCGACAACCTCGCCCGGGGCGACGGCAAGCGAGCAATCGGCCAGGATGGCGTGTTCACCCGGCGCCACCCGGACCCCATCGAGGCGCAGGCCCAGCGGCCCGGCGGGCAGCGGTGACTCACCGCTGCGCACCGCGGTGCGGGCGTCGAGGACCTGCCACACCCGCGCGGCCGAGGCCCGCGCTTCGGCCATGATACGCACGACCCGCCCGATGCCGTCCATGCGGAAGACCAGGCCGGTGACCAGCATCAATGCGGCGATGTAGGTGCCCGAATCGATGCTGCCGTCGGCGACCAGCACACCGCCGTAATACAGGATCCACGCGTGACCCATGGCGACCACCGCCTGGGGCACCGGCAATCGCGTGGCCGTGTAGAGCAGCGCCCGGCGGGCGTGGTCCATGAAACCGCGCAGCAGCCGGCGGAAGTGGGCGAGCCGGGCGGATTCGTGGTTGAAGGCCTTGATCACCCGCACGCCGATGACCCCCTCGGTGAAATCCTGCGTCACGCGGTCATAGGAATCATCGGTTGCGCGGTTGAGCTTCACGAGGCGATCGGCCTGATGCACCAGCATCCAGGCAGCGATGCCGATCAGCGCGCCCTGGACCAGGCCGAGCAAGGGATGGCACCAGAAGAGGAAGGCGAGGCCGCCGATGATGATCATCAGGGTGTCGAGCAGCTGCCGCGTGCCGATGACCACCGCGTCGCGGACCTTGTCGCTATCGCGCGTGGTCCGGGCGATCAGCTCGCCGCCGCCGTGCTCCCGGTGGAAGCGCTGGTCCAGCTCGACCACCTGATGGAACAGCCGCGATCGCAACTGGAACAGCAGCCGTTGCCCGAGCATGCTGCCGACGATCTGCGTGGCGTAGGCGGCCACCGCCCGACCGACGGTGAAGAGCAGCACCACCATACACCAGAAACCGAGTCTATCGGCCGGCGCCTCGCCGATGGCCAACAGGCGCAGGTGCTCGAAGGTCTGACCGAACAGATGCTGCTGATAGCCGAAACTGGCGTTGGCCGCCAGGCTCAAGAGCACGACGAGCCCCACGAGGCCGAGGTGGCGTCGATAGAGGCCGTAGGTGCGCCAGAGAGGATTGCGTGCAGAAGGGATGGACATCAGACATGGCGGCCACCGAGCACGAGCACGAGCACGACCCGCGGCGCGGCCATGTGTGGCATGTCGCCGGCGTTCGACAAGCGGCGAGTCGGACCGCGGCGCTGCGCCGGGGCGTGGTGCGGACCCGGCGCTCGACCCAGCGCGCCGCACAAACGCGCCCAGGCAGCCCGGGCGTCGCGCCACCGACCATCAATTGGTGCCTCGATTGCTTGTGACAGCGACAAAAAACAACGTTTTGAAAGCGGCGCTGTCACAAGCTGTCGAGGCACAGGGGGTTCGGGGGACGAAGTCCCCTGATGAAAGAGCGGAAA
>JBEPXK010000225.1:0-6458 GCA_041641915.1 Planctomycetota bacterium | reverse complement strand
GTGCGAGGTGGCGGCGGTGGCGGGAACGACGACGTGATTGAGCATGCCCCGGTTCTACGTCTGACCGGCGGGCGACAAGCGCCGGACCCACGCCGCTTGCATCGCCCACGCCCCGACGCGACAACGGAGGCGCACCCGAACCGCGCAGGAGCTGCTCATGGCCTTCACCCTCCAACCCGGTCAGACCGCGCCCGACTTCGCCCTCCCCGATACCGCGGGCACGGTGCGCTCCCTCGCCGATTTCGCCGACGCCCCGATCCTGGTGATCTTCTTCACCTGCAACCACTGTCCCTTCGTCACCGGCTCGGACGAGATCACCCGCGCCAGCGCCGAACGCTTCGCCGAACACGGCGTCCGCTTCGTGGGCATCAACGCCAACAGCCCCAACACCTACGCCGAGGACGACTATCCGCACATGGTCGAGCGGATGCGCGAGCACCATTTCCCGTGGGTCTACCTCCACGACGCGAGCCAGGATGTCGCCCGCGCCTACGGCGCGCTGCGCACGCCGCATTTCTTCGTCTTCGACCGCGACCGCCGCCTGGTCTACTGCGGCCGCGGCGTCGATTCGCCGCGCGACGCCAGCCGGATCAGCGTCAACGACCTCGACAACGCGCTCGCGGATCTGGTCGCCGGACGCCCGGTGCGCACCCCGCTGACCAATCCGATCGGCTGCAACGTCAAATGGGAGGGCAAGGACGCCCACTGGATGCCCGACGACGCCTGCGACCTGGTCTGAAACGGAGCCGCACCATGCGCCGCATCATCCTGCTCCTGTCGCTGTTGCTGCCGACCGTCGGCTGTGGACGCCCCGCCGACCCCGCCATGGACGCGACCCGCGATGACCTCGCCATGGTGGTACGCCTGCCGCACGCCGCCTGGCGCCCGGTCTCGCTGCTCAACTACATCAAGCAGGAGGCGGACACCACGATCGAGGTCCACCACCCCTTCCGCAACGATACCACCCTGACCCTGGCCGCCGGGCGTAGCTACACCCTGGCGCATCTGCTCGGGGTGTTGTGCCGCCATGTGGACCGCGCGTACCGCATTGCCGGGCATCGCGTGATCATCGAGTAGTTCCGCTACTCGGCTCAGTCGTCCGCGTCCGCTTCGACGAATGCGATACGACGCTTGAGCTTGCCGACCTTGTAGGTGATGCCTTCCTGATCGAGGTCCTTGACCACGACCTCCGGCGCCTGGCCCGGACCGAGGGTCATGACCACCAGATAACGCTGACCGCTCCCGGTGACCTCGACCGCGGTCCCGTCGACCGTCAGGCTGGCGTCCACCGGCAACAGCACGGTCCCGCGCAGCTGCACGCCGTCCTTGCCCAGCAGAGTGAACGACTTGTCCGACACCTGGGGGTGGCCGGCCGTGTTCACCCGCCAGGCGCGCTCGCTGCCGCCGTCGATCTCATCGGCGACGGTCACCAGCGCCGGCGCGCCGCAGCGACCGCTGTAATCGACCGCGAACAGCCGTTCCCCGCCGATGCCCAACGGCGAACCGTCACGCTCGCGATAGACGCGGTCCATTTCCATGGTCACCGTGCCGGAACCGTCATCACCGACCTCGGCGTGGCGCACCCGGGCGCCGCCCCAGGCTTCGATCCCGTCGACCAGCAGCACGTTCTCGGCCGCACGGGTGGCCTCCGCCTCGCCGCGCACCAACCACTCCTGGCCGAAGCCGAGCAGACGGAAACTGCCGGCATCCGGAAACGACGACGCCCCGCCCAACGGTTGCGACTTGGCGTAGATGGTGGCGACGACCGCGTCGTCTGCCTGGCCGTTGCGGAAGGTGTACAGGCCCTTGCGGTGATCGACCAGCGCCCGGGGTATCGCGCCCTGCGCCGTGGGCAGCAACAGCCCGGCGAGGGCGTAGATAGCGTGGTGGGGTTGGGTGATACCCAATCCGTCACGCTGGTCGCCAGGCGGATGGAACCGACGCACCAATCGGGTCACCGTCGAGCGGTCCTCGCTCCGGCACGACGGCAAGCCCACGGTCAGCAGGGCCGGATCGGCCAGGGTGCGCCCGCCACGACCATAGGGCGCGAACACCAGCGCGCCGTCGACCAGCTGCCGCCGTTGGAGCAGGGCGGGGATGATCCAGCGCGCGCCATCGCCAGCGTGCAGCTCGCGACCGTGATGCCGCCGCCAGGCCTGGAGGAAGGGGAACACCCCGGTCTGGGCGGCGAGGGCGGTGTAGTAGTCGCCCTCGGAGCCGAAGCCGTGATCGCCGAGGCCGTAGACCAACCACCGCCGGACCAGACGGCCGGCCGCGGCCAGACGCTCCGGCGCCGTGGGCACCGGCTCACCCGCCGCCTTCCAGGCCGCGTGCGCGGCCTGCCATTCCTCGATCCGGCGCGCGAGCTTCGCCTCCAGTTCCTGGGCGTGCTCGTCGGAGACCCGCTGGAACCGGGGCGCGATCCAGATCTTGCCCCAGGGGTCGGTCTCGCCCACCTCCACCAACAGGCTCAAGGGATAGCGACCGGGAGCGAGGCTGACCAGATCACCCGGCCGCAACGGCTTGCCGCCGATCCAGCTGCGGGCCGCTGCCGCGAGCGAGGGATCGAGGGCGTAGCGGAACACGCTCTGACGTTTGACGCGCAGGACGGTATAGTAGGCGGTGGTTGTATGGTAGGCGCGCTCGATCGGATCGAGCACCTCGAGTACCGCATCGCAAGCGGTGTTGTGCCGCGAGCTGCGCCACAGCGCCTGCTCGTCGAGCTGCCGGACCACGCGCTGCTGACCAGCGAAGGTCACCGTGGTCCCTGCCTGTGGCCGGGCCGTGCCTGCGCCACCGATCCCGGCGAGCACATCCATGCCGGCCGCCTCGTGGAAGGGCCCGACGACCAGCCAGCGCTCGGGCACGCAGTCGTCGCGCAGTCGGGCCACCGGCACGTCATCCCCGGTGTCGATCTCCGGTGCTGAAGCGAAACGATGGAACACCACCTCGCTCGGCCGCTGCGGGAACTGACCCCGATCGCCCACCACGGCGAGCGCCGCCAGACCCGCGGCCGAACGACACACGGCGTTCCAGTGGCTCTCGGGCGAACGCACCGCGCGGCGGGCGAAACCCGCCAGCAACAGACCCGAACGTTCTTCGAGCCAGGTCGCCACCCGCCGACGGAAGGCGTCGTCCCACGCGGGATGACACAGGTCGTAGGCCAGGGCCACGCAGGCGACCTCGCTCGCGCTGTCGAGCAGGGGGCGCCCGCCGACCGGCAAGCGCATCCGCCGTTCGACCAGATCCCGGGCCTGTGCGGCAGCCGCGTTGTCGTCCTGGAGCAGATAGCGCAGGGCGTGACCGGCGGCGTGGGACGCGGCGTCGGCCTGACGCCCCCACCACCGCACGGGGCGCTGCAACAACAGGTCCAACCGACGCATGATCGCCTCGCCCTGGCCCGAGCCGATGTGCTGGCGCAGTTCCGGAATCGCCGCCGGACCGAAGGCCAGTCGCGGATGCGCCCCGGCCACGGCCGGTTCGTGTGCCGGGTCGGATTCGGGCAGCGGGAAGACGTCGACGCGGCCGGTGCCGGCGAAGGTCTCCTGCCCCTGGTGACCATGGAAGGCCGCCTCCCAGCCGGAGCTGGCGCTGCGCAGCAATACGGTCAGATCCAAGGGCTCGTCTTCGCCAGCGAGCACCGTCGCCTCGCTGGCGGTGAAATCGGGCAACGCGAGCTCGAGTGACAGGCGCGTGCGTGCCGGCTCATCGAGGCGCAGCAGCCGTTCACCGCCGCCGCGCCAGGCGGTGGTGTAGCACCATACGCTCTCATCCCACAGCCCGTCGCGACGGATCAGCTGCAGGCAGATATCCGCCCCGCTCCGGAAGCCGTCTCTGGTGCCGACGCCGTGGACCAGCAAGGGCACCTCACCGATGCGCACATGGAACACGCCGTCGGCCGGCTCATCGAGCGCCCAGACCGATGGCAGCGCCAATGCCAGCACCAGGACGAGCCGGGCCGCAACCCGACGCACCCGACCCCGACCGCACGTGCATGTGTTCCGCCATGACGGGCCCCTGCGGGAACCCGCTGCGTTCACTGCTCCACCACATTCGTTCTGCATCGCGTCCATCCCAGCGGGCCCGACACCAGCGCCGGGTCGCCGGCGCCTCCGGCCTCAAGCGGCCCGCGACCCCGACGACCGCCTGCACCGGGTCCGCGAACACCCGGACCGGCCGGCTGCTTCCGCGTGGATGATCTGCCTGGCGCGGCCATGCCAACCACTACCTACAGCCGAGACCGATGCCCGTTGAAGCGAGTCGCCCCGGCCACGACCGCGCGGAGGGATGCGGCCGCGTCGATCCCAGCCGGTTGTCAGTAGACGACTTCGGTATAGACGTCGACCACCGCCGGGTCGGCCACCGGCAGGGGCTCGCCGGAATCGAGCTGCCCCCGGGCCTGGGCGTAGATCAGGTAGGTGCCATCGGCCACCGGCCAACCACCATCGTCGACCAGCCCCCAGGTGGCGGTGAAGACCAGCTCGCTATGGGCAGGGACCGGAGCCGAAAGCGGAGAATTCGTGACATCCTCATCATAGGTGGAATCCCACACCACCCGACCGGTGGTGTCGGTGATCCAGAACCGCGCTCCGGGCGGGGTGTAACGGTACATGTCGGTGCCGGCGCTGGCGTTGCGGATCACCAGCGAGCATTCGACCGTATCCCCGGCATAGAACGCGTCGCACGGGGCGGTGTCGACCGCCGTGCCAACCTCGACCGCATAGGCCCATTCGCCGTCCTGGGCGTAGTAGCCGCCGTAATACCCGCAACCGCCGCACCAGCAGACGACCAGTGCGGCCACTGCGGCCAGTGCGGAGCGCGAGAGCGCGGTTCGCCGGGGCATGCGCGCATTATACGCCGTCCGGCACGCACGCCGAGCGATTGTCGCGCCCGGGTCGACGGGTAGCGTCCGAGCCATGGCCATCGACCCCGCAGAGCTGCGTGCGACCGTCGCACGCGATTTCCCCACCACCCGCGATGAGCTCGCGCGCCTGATCGCGATCCCCGGCTGCGATTTCCCCGGTCACGATCCGGCCGAACTCGCGCGCTGCGCCGCGCTGTGCGGCGAACAGCTCGATGCCGCAGGCTTTCCCAGCGTCGAGCAGTTCGTCGTGCCCGAGGCGCCGCCGTACATCTGTGCCCGTGACCACCGCGCCGGCCCTGATCGCCCGACGCTGCTGCTCTACGCCCATTACGATGTCCAGCCGCCGCTCGACCCCGCCTTGTGGACCTCACCGCCCTTCACCGCCACCGAGCGCAACGGTCGGCTCTACGGCCGCGGCAGCTGCGATGACAAGGCGGCGATCGCGCTCCACGCCGCAGCCTACCGCGTCGCACGGGCAGTGGACGACGCCCTGCCCGTGAACCTGACGGTGATCGTGGAGGGCGAGGAGGAGACCGGTTCACCGCACCTCGCCGCGATGCTCACCGCGCACCAGACCGGCCTCGCGGCCGATGCGGTGGTGGTGCCGGATGTGCCCACGCTGGCCACCGGCGTGCCCTGCATGGTCACCAGCCTGCGCGGCCTGTTGGTGTTCGACGTCACCGTCCGCTGCCTCAGCGGCCCGGTCCACAATGGGCTCTGGGGCGGTGCGCTTCCCGATGCGGGCCTGATCCTCTCCCGGCTGCTCGCCGGACTGGCCGACGACCACGGTCAGCTCGATCTGGCCGAACTCCAGGTGCCGCAGGTGGAAGGCCTGTGCGATCCCGCCGCCGCCCCCTTCGACCCCGCCGCCTTCGCCCGTGACGCGGGCGCCCTCGACCCGACCATTCTCACCGATGGCCCCACCACCTACCGCCGGTTGTGGACCGCTCCGGCGCTGAACATCAGTTCACTCAGCGTCGGCGGCGGCCCCGGTGGCGGCGGCAACGTGATCAACGGCGAAGCGCGCGCCCGCATCGGCCTGCGCATCGCCCCGGGCATGGGCGTAGCGCGGACCCGCGACGCGATCGAACGCGCTCTGCACGCCCGCTGCCCGCCCGGCGCGCAACTCGCGCTCGCACCGGAGGTCTCGGGCGCGGCCTGGCACTGCGATCCGCAGCACTCCTTCTTCGACGCCGCCCGCGCCGCACTGCGCACCGGCTTCGGTCGCGACCCCCTGCCGATCGGCTGCGGCGCCTCCATCCCGTTCGTCCACACCATCGAAACCGCGCTCGACAACCCGCCGATCCTGCTACTCCCGGTCGAAGACCCACTGAGCAACCCCCACGGCATCGACGAATCGGTCCACCTGGGCGACCTCCAAGCCACCATCGCCAGCCTGGCTGCATTGATCCACCACGAGGGATGGACCGGCAAGCACTGAGGGGGAGAGCCAGAGCCGGTGTCTCGCCCTTCACCGACCAACACCGACCACGCCTGCTATCAGAGGGGGCGCTGCCCCCTCGCGCCTTCGGCGCGTACCCCCACGGCCTCGGTCGCCCTTCGCCAGCTTCGCTGGCGTTTCCGCCGTCCCTCC
>JBEPXK010000224.1:0-6465 GCA_041641915.1 Planctomycetota bacterium | reverse complement strand
TGCTCTCCTTCAGAGGGGGCGCTGCCCCCTCGCGCGCTCACGCGCACCCCAGCTGCGCTTGCTCCTCGCTTCGCTGCGGGGCTGCGGGGCTGCGCTGCGTCGGCCTCGAGGAGCCTGTTCGCTGCTGGGCGGGGTTCACCACTGCCCGATCTCAGGCGTCTGCGCTCGGTTCCGCCGCAGGCGCGCGGTCGCTGTCGTGGGCGAGAACGGTATGGACCTGGGACAGGAGTGCTTCGGTGGCAACCGGCTTCTGCAGGAAGCCGCGGGCGCCGGCGTCGAGCAGGGCCTGGGTCTGATCGTCGAGGCTGTAGCCGGAGACGAGCAGGACCGGGAGTCCGGGTCGCGATTCGCGCAGGGCGTGGAAACAGGCGGGGCCGTCGAGGCCGGGCATCATCATGTCGAGCAGTACGAGGTCGATATCGCCATGGGTGCGGGCGCAATGCACGGCTGCGGCACCGTCGTGGCAACAGGTCACCTGCAGGCCGTTGTCGCGGAGCAGGCGTGCCGTAACTTCGCGGACGGTGGCGTCGTCGTCGACCAGGAGCAGGTGGGCGCTGTTGGTCGTGGCGTCCACACGGGGGGTGGGCGGGGGGCGTTCGTTCACCGCTTCGCCGCTGCGCGGCAGCAGGCAAATGAAGCAGCTGCCCTGGTCGGGTTCGCTCTCGACGCGGATCGCGCCGTGGTGGGCGGTCATGGTGCCATAGACCGCGGCCAGGCCCATGCCGGTGCCGCGGCCGGGCGGCTTGGTGGTGAAGAAGGGTTCGAACATGTGCTCGCGCACGGCCGGTTCGATGCCGCTGCCGGTGTCGCGGACTTCTATGCGTACGTGATCGCCCGGACGCAAAGCATCACCGTATCTGGCGCAGGCGGCGGCGCTGAGGTGTTCGCCGTGCGCGGCGAGGGTGAGCTGGCCGCCGTCGGGCATGGCGTCGCGCGCGTTGAGGGCGAGGTTGAGCACCGCGTTCTGCAGCTGACTCGGATCGCCTTGGATCGGGAGCGGCGCGTCGCCGTGTTCGTAGACGATGGCGATGCGTTTGTCGATGCTGTGGGCCAACAGCGCTCCGATTTCGTGCAGCAAGGCCACGGTATCTACCGCTACGGTGACGTAATTGCCTTTGCGCGAGAAAGCCAGTAATTGCTGAGTGAGATCGGCGGCGCGGGTGGCGGCGAGGACGATCTTCTCGGCCTGTTCCCGGCGTGGGTCTTCGGCGAGGCGGTGGGCGAGGATCTCGGCGAAGCCCATGATGCCAGAGAGTTGGTTGTTGAAGTCGTGGGCGATGCCACCGGCGAGCTGGCCCACGGCCTGGAGCTTCTCGGCCTGACGCAGTTGCAGCTCCATGCTCAGCCGTTCGCTGATGTCTTCGGCGAGGATCAGCACGCCGCCGGTGGCGCCCTGCAGCGGCACCACCTGCCACTCGCAACGCATCGGTCGGGCGTCGTGTGGAGCCACCGTGACCACCACGCGGGCGGGCGTCGCCGGATGATGATCTGGCGGCAGCAGGTCGCCGATCCGCTGCCGGTCTTGCGTTGCGAGAACGGCGAGGATGCCCTCCGGACCGAGGCCACGGGGATCGACGGCGAACAGCCGACGGGCGTGGGGGTTGGCGTAGGCGCACTGGCCGGCGTGGTCGAGGCGTACGCAGGCCAGCGGCATGTGGTCAAAGACCAACTGCATTTCGGCGAGCAACTCGGCGCGCTCGGTTTCAGCCTGCTGCCGCCGTTGCTCGGCCAGCTTGCGATCGGTGATGTCGCGGCCGACGCCGATGATCGCAACGATCGCACCGGTGTGATCGCGGATCGCGGTGTCGACCCAGGCGAACCAGCGCCAGCCGTCGACGGTGAGTGCGCGCTGTTCGATGGTCACCGTGTGCGGGGGGTGCTGCAGGCTGGCGACCGCGGCTTCGGTGGCGGCGCGATCGTCGGCATGGACCAGCGGCATGTAGGAATGGCCGATGAGCTCGGCCTGGGTGCGCCCGAAAACACGACAGTAGCTGTCGCTGGCGAACAGGAAACGCCCCGTGCTGTCGACCTTGACCATCAGGTCGCTCTGGTGGTGCACCAGCAGGCGGTAGTCGGCCTCGCTGCGGCGCAGCGCCGCGGCGGCATGGTGGTGCTTGAGCCAGTACACACTGATCAGCACGCCGCCGAGCAGGCAGGCGAACATGACCAGCGCCCGGTCGAGCAAACTCGGCGGCGGCACGCGCAGGATCAGGGCATCGAGGAAGCTGTGCGGCTGGTTGAACAGCATCGCCCGGAAATGATCGGTGAAGTAGTAATATTCGTAGATGCTATCGGCGATCCAGAACAGACAGCCGAAGCCGAAAGCGGCGCCGAGGATCAGGCCCACCGCCCGGACGGTCGCGCGCGCTTGCGCTCGTTCCCCAGAGCGATCGCCAGCGACGGTCATGGCCGGTGCTCCGGGACCGGATGACGTTCGGCGACCGCGCCCAGGACCGGCGGAACGGCGAAGCCGATGTGCTGCGCAACCCGGTCGTTGATCACCAGTCGGGAGGGATCGATGTAGATCTGGGGCAGCTCGCGCGCGTCTGCGCCGTTGAGCAAGGCGGTGATGCCGCTGGCGTAGACGCGACCGGTCTGGGTGAGGTCGTGTTCGGCCGCGCCGAGCAGCACCCCTTGCGCGACCGCCCGGTGTCCCTGTTGGGCCCAGGTGGGCAGGCGAGCCGCGAGCAAGGGCGCGATCACCTGCGGCAGGGATTCCGCGCTCTGGCCCTGATGCGCGCCGATCCATACCGCGTCGACGCGTGGGGCGAGCCGTTCGAACGCGGCGCGGGTCTCGGCGATGATCCGTGGCATCGGCGCGTCGACATCGGGCACGGCTTCGGTGACCAGCTCGAACCCGCGCTCGGCGGCGAGGCGCTCGAGGTCGGGCAGGTTGCTCCACACCAGGCCGGCGGCCGAGGGGTCATGGACCACACCGAGGCGTGCGAAGCCGATCAGATCATGGAAGACGCAGGCCTGGCGGTAATAGCGATCCGGATCGCGGATCGCGTGGACGTGCGGCAGGCCGGCGGTCGGGTCGCGCGAGACGATGCCGGCAGCGATGGGGTCGCTGGCCGAGACCACCACCACTGGCGTGTCGTGCGCGTCCACCGCCAGATCCTGACCGGCCCAGGTGCCGAACGCGAGCACGAGGTCGACCTCGCCGGCGCGCAGGTGTTCGATGCAGTCCCGACGCAAGCTGCGGCGTCGTTGTTCGCGCCATTCGGCCGACCAGCAGGCCGTGGGCAGAAATCGGAGGTGGGGTCCGCGTTCGTGTTCGGCGAGCCATGCCCACAAGGTGGCGACGCTGTGGGTGTCGGCTGGCGGGTCGCAGGTCAGCCAGCCGAGGTCACGCAGGCCGAGCAGCACGGCGCGGAAATGATGCGGATAGTCCGACCACGACCCGCCGAGGTAGCAGCCCAGACGCCAGGGATCCCCGTCGCGGGTGGTTGGCGTGGTCAGTTCTGGCGGCAGCGTGGGCGGACGCCGGTCGGTGACGCTGGTATGGCCGTAGCTCCAGGCGCTCAGGCCGATGAGCCCGAGCGCGACGAGCAGGAACAGCGAAGCGATCAGCCCCAGCGCGAGCCAGGCGCCGGATGCGGGCGACTGCGATGCATGCAGGGGCGACATGGAATCACTACGATGTTAGGCCACCTGAGCAGCGCGGTCAATCGGCGTACGTCCGTTGCGTGCGGGTGGCCTCAGAGGCCCAGGTGGGCGCGCACGGTCGCGACCCAACCCCAGCCATAGGGGTCGAGCAACACCAGCGCGCTGGCGGCGATCAGCAGCAGCAGGAACAACGCCAGGGCCAGATTGCGCGCGCGATGGGGCGGCGCCGGCGCGCTTGGCGGCGGGGCCTGCTTGAGCACCGGGCGGGTGATCTCGATCACCTCGAGCCCCCGGCCGATCACGCGCAGGCGCGCGGCGTCGAGATCGTCGGCGGCGACGATGCCAGTGACGATCTCGCCGTTCTGGTTGCGCGCCTTGTAGCGGAAGCCGGCCATGCGGCGAGGATACGCCCTCGCGGCCACGGCGGCAAGCCGCGAGCGGCGATCAGTCGAGGCGGACCAGGCTGTCGACCGCGACCGGCAGCCCGGTAGCGAAACTGCGGTTGGCCGCGATCCCGGTCAGGATCGAGCGCGCGCCGTCGATGTGGTCGGCGGCGCGGCCGAGCGGGTCGGGCTTGCGCTCGCCGAACACGTCTTCGAGCAGGCGGACGTCGCCGCCGCCGTGGCCGCCCTTGGCGACCTCGACGTCGATCTCCATCGGCTTGGACCAGTGCGGGCGCACGAGGATCCGGGCCGGCTCCTCGATGTCGATCTCGCGGCTGTCGCGGATGTCGGGCCGGTTGGCGTCCTGGTCGTCGCCGGAGACGTAGCTCTTCTCGTGGACCTCGTACTCGAGCCGGCCGGCGGAGCCGTTGAAGGCCACGCGGTAGCCCTCCCACGGCGAGTAGGCGGTGAGGTGATAGCTCATGGTCGCGCCGGTGGCGTAACGGACGAGCACCGCCATGTCGTCCTCGATCGAGATGCAGTCACCGAACACCGACTGGTCGCGACGGTAGCCGTCGGCCGCCTCGCATTCGAGGTAGAGCTCGGTGTGCTTCTTCGAGCTGCGCAGATCGAGCGCGAAGGGATCGCCAGCGGCGTTGGGGTTGTCGGTGGCGCGGTCGTAGAAGGCGGTCACGCCGCGCGCCTCGGCGTTCTCGCGGCCGTAGAACATCAGGTCGCCCATGCCGAACACGGTGCGTGGCGTCGAATCGAGCCACCAGTTGACCAGGTCGAAGTGGTGGGTGGCCTTGTGGACCATCAGCCCGCCGGAATTGCGCTTGTCGCGATGCCAGCGGCGAAAGTAGTCGGCGCCGTGCCGGGTGTCGAGCAACCACTCGAAGTGAACCGAGTTGACCGTGCCGATCGCCCCGTCCATCAGCAGCTGCTTGACCTTGCTGTTGCGCGGCGAATAGCGGTAATTGAAGGTGACGGTGAGCCGGCGGCCGGTCCGGCGCTGGCAATCGAGAATCGCCTGGCACTTGTCCGCGTCGACGGTCATCGGCTTCTCGGTGATCGCATCGCAGCCGAGTTCCATCGCGCGGATGATGTAACGGTGGTGGGTGCGATCGACCGAGGTGACGATAACGCAGTCGACGCGCTGTTCGGCGATCATCGCGTCGAAGCGGTCGGGGGTGTAGGTCGGGAAGGGTCCCGCGCCGTGCTCCTCGGCATAGGAGCGGTTGCGCGCCTCCATCCGCAGCGGGTTGATATCGCACAGGGCGACGAGTTCGCTGGTCGCGGCGAAGGTCTTGAGCACGGCCTTGCTGAACATGGCCGATCGGCCACCGGTGCCGACCAGAGCGTAGCGGGTACGGGACATGGGATCCTCCGGGCGCCGGATGCTACCCCGGGCGGCATACCGGTCCAGCCGCTATTGGCTCAGACCCCCGGTGGTCGGCGGCGCCAGGCGCGAGGCGCGGCGCCGGTGCGGCGGCGGAACCACTTGGCGAAGTGCGAGGCGTCGGTGAAGCCGAGCTGGCGGGCGATCTGCTTGATCGCCCACTGCGGGTCGGCCAGCAGCGCGCAGGCCTGGTCGAGGCAGCGTCGGTCGAGGTGGGAGCGCGGGCTGCACTCCATCTCGGCCTGAAACAGGCGATCGAAGTGGATCCGGCTCAACCCGCTGTGCGCCAGTAGCGCCGGATAGGGCACCGGCCCGGTGCCGCGGTGCGATTCGAGCAGGCTCAGCGCGGCGGCGATGCGCGGATCGCGAGGGCCGGGTGCGGTGGCGGTGCAACCGATCGCCCGGCAGCAGAGGTACCAACAGGCAAGGAGGTCGGCGAAGCGCGCCGCGATCTGCCAGTAGCGCGCCGGGTCGCCGTGGCGTTCGCGCGCCGGACGCAGGCCGTCTGCGCGTCGCGGACCACAGGCGGCGGCGAGGGCGGCGGCCGGAGCGTGCAGCGCCTGCCAGGCGGCGGGGTCGGGCAGCAGCGGGCGGGAACAGGGGAACAATGGCCGGTCGTGAGGCCAGGTGGCCCGGAAGCGCAGCGAGAGCAGCCGGGTGTCGCGGCGGAAGCATTGCGCGCGGCGCTGGCCCGGAGGCAGCATGACCCACCGGCCGCTGGCCACCTGCAGCCGGCCGGTCGGCGTCTGGATCGTCACCGCGCCGCGGCGCAGATACCACAGCGTGTAGAGGTCGTCGACGGCATCCGGCCAGCGCAGTTCATCGCCCAGCCGGTCGTCATACGCGCTGATCAGCACGGTGCGCAGCTGCTCGAGTTCGGCGAACGGACGGTGGTCGGCTGCGGCGGTCATGATCAATGCATACCTGTGAGGCTTCCTTCAGAGGGGGCGCTGCCCCCTCGCGCCTTCGGCGCACCCCCCCACGGCCTCGGTCGGGGTTTGCGGCCTCCGGCCGCGTTTTCTGCGTCCCTCCGGGCCCGGCTTCCTCGCTATCGCTGCGCGATGCCGGCTCCGC
>JBEPXK010000223.1:0-6475 GCA_041641915.1 Planctomycetota bacterium | reverse complement strand
CGGTCGGCCGGTCGCCCAGCCAAGCCTGGCTGGGCTCCACTCGCTGGCGGTGCCGAGGTTTGGAGCTCTGAGGGACCCGTCAGCGTTGCCGCTCCGGCACGATGTAGGTGCCGCGGCCCCCAACCCGGATCTTGCGGATGGTACCATCGCCCCGCGGTGCGCTGGCCCCGTCTGAACGATGCGGCAGCAACCAGGTGCGTGGACAGGCCTCCGGATCCGCCTCGCGGTCGATGGCCATGTGCAGAACACGCTGCAAGGTGCGGTGGATCCGCTGGAGCTCCTTGGTGTCGAGGTCCTGGAGCCTGTGCCGCGGATCGATCCCGGCCTGATAGCAGATCTCGTCAACGTAGACATTGCCCAACCCGGCGAGTCTGCTCTGGTCCATCAGCGCGGTTTTGAGCATCCCACGCCGCGACCCGAAGATATCGCGAAATTCCTCCCAGCCGAGATCGAGTGCGTCGGGGCCGAGCTCGTTCTCGGCCAGGTAGGCGTCGATGTCGTCGATGAGCCCGGCGTGGCCGAGCAGGCGCTGGCTGATCAGGCAGAGGTTGCCGCCGTCGGTGAAATCGCAGCGCAGCCGGGTATGAGCCGGTTCCTCCTCCGCATCGACCGCCAGCCCTCCAGTCATACCGAAGTGCAGCGCCAGATGCGTCGGCCCGCCGTCGAGCGACAGGAACAACTGCTTGCCATGGCGACGCGGCTCGCCCAATTTTGCGCCTTCCAGCGCGCCACAGAGGCGGTTCTGGCTCACGCCGGCCAGGAACTTGCTCGTGTCCACGCTGCAGCGGGTGATCTTGCGCCCACCGGCCGAACGAATGGTATGCGCGAATACCGCGACATCTGGCAGTTCGGGCATGATGCGCTCCCCGGCGCGCACGGCCTCAGCCGCGTGCGTGTTTGCGATGGGCCTTGAGCAGCAAGCGCATCACCTCTTCGAACAGGATCAGGCTCGCCGCGATCGGCAACAGGATCAGCCACTGAGTGAAGCTCACCGGCTGCATCGCCAACACATCGCTGATCCACGGCGTGAACATCGCGCCGATATGCGCCCCCTGGGCGAGCAGCACGGTGGCGACCAGCAACAGATTGGCGCTCAGCGGCACGGCGAAGGTGCTGCGGCGCTCGCTGCGACAAACGAAAATATGTACGTTCTCGAATAGCACGACCAGCAGCAGCGTGAGGTTGCGCGCGGCGAAGATCTCCATGCCGCGGATCGCGTAGAGGTAGTGGAACACCGCGAAGGACACCGCGCCGATGTACAGACCCGAGATCAGCACCTGCTCGACCATCTGCTTGTTGAAGATCGGTTCGTCGGGGGCGCGCGGCGGCTCGTCGAGCAGACCGGGCTCGCCGCGCTCGAAGGCCAGGGCCACGTCCTGGATCCCGTTGGTGACCAGATTGAGCCACAACAACTGCACCGGCAACAACGGCAGGGGATGGCCGAAGCCGACGGCGAGGAAGAACAACAGCACCTCGCCAGCACCGGTACTCAGCAACAACCACACCACCTTGCGCACGTTGCTGTAGGCGATGCGCCCCTCTTCGATGCCGGCGACGATCGAGGCGAAATTGTCGTCGGTCAGGATCAGGTCGGCGGTGTTGCGCGCGACATCGGTTCCACCTTCGCCCATGGCCACGCCGATGTGCCCCTCCTTGAGCGCGGGAGCATCGTTGGCGCCGTCGCCGGTGACCGCGATGAAGTGGCCCTTGCGTTCGAGCGCGCGCACGATGTCGGTCTTCTGCGTCGGTTCGACCCGCGCGAACACGCTGGCCTGCGCGATGCGCTCGTCGTCATCCTGCTCGACCAGCTCGCGCAGCTCGGGGCCGGTGATCGCTTCGCCGTCCTCGGCGGTGATCTCCAGCCGCCGCGCGATGGCCAGGCCGGTACCGGGATGGTCGCCAGTGACCATCCGCACGCTGATCCCGGCGCGGTCGCAGGATCTGACCGCCTCGGGCACCTCGGAACGGATCGGGTCGATCTGGCCGACCAGGCCGAGGAAGCGCAGCCCCTGCAACGAGTCCTCACGCGCCGCGCGGGCGTCGTCCTCCGACACCGGTCCGCTGGCCACCGCGAGTACGCGAAAGCCGCGCGAGGCCAGGTCTTCTTCTGCCGCGGCCACCTGCTCGGCGTCGGCGTCGCACAGCTCGGCGATGGTCGTTGCGGCCCCCTTGACGTGGGCGACCACGGTATCGTCCATGCGATTGAAGCTGGCGGCGAAGCGGCGCGCCGAGCTGAAGGGGATATCGCCCAGGCGCTCGTAAGCCTGCCGTTGTTCAGCGGGATCGAGCCCGAGCTTGCAACCGGCAACGACGAAGGCGACATCGACCGTGTCGCCGTGCGCCGTGACGCCATCGTCGGAGCGCTCCAGCTCGGCATCGCTGGCCAACACCCCGCTGAGCGCGAGTTCGTCGATCGCCGCGCGCGTGTCCTCGTCGCAATCCTCGCCCTCGCCACCGCTGAGCGAGCCGTCGGTCTCCAGCGCCTCGCCGCTGAGCTCGACCTCGCGCGGTTCGCCGCCGTCTGCTCCCGGCAGCCAGAAACGGCGCACGGTAAGCTGATTGGCGGTCAGCGTGCCGGTCTTGTCGCTGACGATGCAGGTGCAGGCGCCCAGCCCCTCGACCGCCGGCAGTTCGCGCACGATCACGTGGCGGTTGGCCATGCGTTTGGAGGCGATCGACAAGGCCACGGTGATCGCCACCGGCAAGCCGGCCGGGATCGCCGAAACGGCCAGCGCCACGGCGAGGAAGAATATCTCCTGCCAGGTATCGCCGCGCAGGTACAGGATCACGCCGAGCACCACGATCGCGCCCAAAGTGCAGTAGGCGATCAGCCGGGTCAGGCGTCGCAGCCGTACCACCAGCGGGGGTTCGTTGCCCGCCCCGCTGGCGAGCGAGGCGGCGATGCGCCCCATCTCGGTCGCGGTGCCGGTGCGGCAGGCGACGGCGGTGGCGTTGCCGCTGAGCGCCATGCTGCCGGCGTGTACCAACGTGGTCCGCTCGGCCAAGGCGGCCTCGGCGTCGAGGTCGTCACCGGCGTCCTTGCCCACCGGCGTCGATTCCCCGGTGAGCAGGCTCTCGTCCACGCGCAGCTCGCGGCTCGCGATCAGCCGGGCGTCGACCGGGACCGAGGCCCCCTCTTCAATCTCGACAATGTCGCCGGGCACGATGTCCTCGGCGTCGACCTCCTGCCGCTCGCCGGCGATGCGCACGACGGCGGTGATGCGCAGCGCGCTCTGGAGCGCGCTAGCGCTCTTCTCGGCCTTGGCCTCCTGCCAGGTGCCCAGGCTGGCATTGAACAACAGCACCGCACCGATGAATATCGCGTTGTTGAAGTTGCCGGAGGCCAGACTGATGATCACCGCCGCGAGCAGGACGTAGATCAAGGGATCGCGGAACTGGCGCAGGAACAGGATGAATACGCTCGGTCGTTTGCGCTCGGGCAAGCGATTGGGGCCATGCTGCTCACGCCGCTTGCGACGTTCCTCCTGATCGAGGCCCTCCTCGCTGGCGTCGAGGCGCTCGAGCACCTGCTCAGGCGCGATCGCATGCCAGGGGGTCGATTGCTGCCCTTCTCCCTCGCCGCTCATCGGGGCTCCTGCTCGTCCTTGCGCGGATCCATATGTCCGACCCCCTCCTGGGCTTTGGGAATATCCGGAACCGGCGGCTCGGCGGAATGGTCCGCGCGCTGCGCGCGCCTGAGCGCCGCGTTGGCCGCATGGGTCTCGGCGGGCGTCTGCGGCTCGTCAGCCCGGTCGACGGATCCACCGTTCTCGTCGGGAAGCATGGCCTACCCTCGCTGGTGTTTGCACAGGTGCGCAGTCGACACCCGAGGTGGGCACGCACACCAGGCCCTCAAATACCATCCCGCCCCCCGCCGATTCACCGCTGTGAGCACGCTTGGGCTCGCCGTACTCCCTCCTGCCGTAGTGCCTCGATTGCTTGTGACAGCGACAAAAAACAACGTTTGAAAGAGGCGCTGTCACAAGCAATCGAGGCACAGGGGGTTCGGGGGACGAAGTCCCCCCATGAAAGAGCAGAAAGGTGGGCCGGAGCCCTATGCTCAACCCTTGGGTTGTGGGCGGAGGCCCACCTTGGCGGCTGCGTAGCCGTAACGCGGGTGAGCCGATCACGCGCCGGTCTATCATCCGGTCAGCGGATCCGGGGCTCGCTGAGCGCCGGATCTCGCACTTACGCTGATACGAGAACAGGATCGATATGTCCAAGGACGCGGCGACCGACGAAGATACCAGGCCACAGCCCACCTGGGCGCAATCGATCGATGACGTGCTCGGAAACCAGGAGGTCGATCCGGATCAGGGCCTTGATGACGAGCAGGCACGCAAGCGACGCGAACAGTACGGCGCCAACCGTCTGCAGACTGCTGAGGGACGCAGCGCCTGGCGGATTCTCGTCGAGCAGTTCACCAGCTTGATCATGCTCGTGCTCGCCCTCGCCGCCGGGGTCTCGCTCGCCTTCGCGCACTGGATCGATGCCGGCGCGATCGTCCTCGCGATGATCGTCAATGCGTTGATCGGATTCGTCACCGAACTGCGCGCGGTGCGCTCGATGGAATCGCTGCGCCAGATGAGCAAGGCCAGCGCCCGCGTCCGGCGCGGTGGCGATCAGCGCACCTGCGATGCCACCCAGCTGGTCCCCGGCGACATCGTCGCGATCGAAGCCGGTGATGTGGTACCTGCGGAATTACGCCTGATCGAAGCCAACGGCCTCGCCTGCGACGAATCGGCGCTCACCGGCGAATCCGAACCCGCGGACAAGCAGACCGATCCCATCGAGGATCCCGACACGGTGGTCGCCGAGCGCACCAACATCTGCTTCAAGGGCACCGCGGTGACCAAGGGATCCGGCTGCGGCGTGGTCGTGGCCACCGGCATGGACACCCAGATCGGCAACATCTCGCAGATGACTGCCGAGGCGGAAGAGGAGCGCGATCCGCTGCAACGCCAGCTCGCGCGGCTCTCCCGTCGTCTGATCTGGCTCATCGTAGCGGTGGCGGTCATCGCCGGTGCCGGCGGCCTGATCGCTGGCAAGCCGGTCTTCCTCATGTTCGAGACCGCGGTGGTGTTGGCGGTGGCGGCGATCCCCGAGGGTCTGCCGATCGTCGCCACCCTCGCGCTCGCGCGCGGCATGCAGCGCATGGCCCGGCGCAATGCGGTGGTGCGCCGCCTGACCGCGGTGCAGACGCTCGGTTCCACCACCACCGTCTTCTGCGACAAGACCGGCACCCTGACCGCCAACCAGTTGACGCTGAAAACGATCGCCCGCCCAGACGAACGCATCGACGTCGGCGGCAGCGGCATGGAGCGGGAGGGCGCCTTCACCCGCGAGGGCCAGGACCTCGACCCCAACGATGAACCGGTCGTCCGTCGCGCCTTGGAGATCGGCGTGCTGTGCAGCAACGCCGCGATCCCGGACGACGACAAACCCAGCGGCGATCCACTCGAGATCGCGCTGCTCGTCGCCGGCGCCAAGGCCGGGCTCGGGCGCAACGATCTGCTCGAACGCTGGCCGGAGGAACACGAGTACGCCTTCGATGCCGAGGCCAAGCTGATGGGCACGGTCCACCAGCGCGACGACCAGCTCTACCTCGCCGCCAAGGGGGGCCCCTCGGCGACCATCGACCGCTGCAGTGGCGTCGCCGAGAGCGATCGCTCGATGGACGAGGAGACCGCCGATTGCTGGCGCACGACCAACGAACATCTGGCCACCGAAGGCCTGCGCGTCCTCGCCGTCGCCGATCGTACGCTCGGCGAGATCGAAGAGGATCCCTACCACGACCTCGAGGCCGTAGCGCTGATGGGATTCTACGATCCACCCCGTGAAGGCGTGGCCGAGGCCATCGCCGAGGCGCGTGGGGCCGGAATCCGCGTGGGTATGATCACCGGCGACCAGCCCCGCACCGCCCGTAGCATCGCCGACGCCGTCGGCCTCGACGACGGCGAGGACCAGCACACCTTCCACGGCCGGGATCTGGCCGAGATCGACGACCAGGACGATGGGGCTCAGCAGCGCCTGCTCGACGCCCGCGTCTTCGCCCGCATCAACCCGGCGCAGAAGCTCGACCTGGTCGACCTGTTCCAGCGACACGGCCATGTGGTCGCGATGACCGGCGACGGGGTCAACGACGCCCCGGCACTCAAGAAGGCCGACATCGGCATCGCGATGGGCGCGCGCGGCCAGCAGGTGGCCAAGGACGCGGCGGACATCGTGCTCAAGGACGACGCGATGAGCACCATCACCGTCGCCATCGCCTACGGTCGGACCATCCTCGACAACATCCGTAATTTCGTGATCTACCTCATCTCCGGCAACATGGGCGAGATCCTGCTCGTCGGCATCGCTGCCACCGTCGGCGCCCCCCTGCCGCTGCGCCCGTTGCAGATTCTCTACCTCAATCTGATCCACGATGTGTTCCCCGCCCTCGCCCTCGGCCTGGGCGAGAGCGACCCCGGCGTGA
>JBEPXK010000222.1:0-6492 GCA_041641915.1 Planctomycetota bacterium | reverse complement strand
CCCGCCCGGTCCGGGAGGTCCGCCAGCGCCGGGGCGTCCGCGGTTGTCGATCGGGCGGAAGGCGCGGCGCCCCTTGCGGTCGCGCGCCTTGGCCTCGGTCACCCGCTGCTGCATCGCCAGGTTGCGGCGGATGTTGTCCTGGATGATCTTGCGCCGGTCTTCGGCCGAGAGCTGCTCGCCCTGCTCGGGTGCCGTGGTTGCCGGACGCGACGAGGCCTCCGGTTTGGGCGCGTGATCGGCCTTCCTGGCCGTGGCCTTGGCCATGCCGGCGAGCTTGCTGCCCAGCGAGGAACGACCGCCGGCCTTGGCCGGCTTGGCCGCTTCGGTTTCGGCCTCGGCTTCGGCGGCGGGTTCTTCGGTCCTGGTGGCGGCGGTGCCTTCGGCGGTGGCCGGGGCTTGCGATGCTTCGGGCGCAGCCTCGTCCTCGGCGCTGGGAGCCTCGGCGGCCGGCGCCGGGGCGTCGGTCGCAGCGGCGCTGGACGCCTCGGTCACGGGCTCGGCTTCCCCTTCGGTCATCGTTTCGCTCGGCGCCGACGCTTCGGCCCGGGGCGGAGCCTCCGCGGCGGTTTCGGCGCCGGCCTCGGCGCCGACAGCCACGCCGACCGCGGCGGCGGCGCGCGCGGCTTCGACTTCAGCTGCCTGGGCCTCGCGCTGCAGGCGAGCGAGTTCCTCGCTCAGCCGGCGAGCCTCTTCCTCGCGGCGACGGGACTCCTCTTCGGCCTGACGCCGCGCGAACTCCTCGGCTTCCAGCCTCAGGCGCTCGGCCTCTTCGGCCTTGCGTGCGGCCTCTTCTTCGGCCTGACGCCGTTCTTCATCCTCGGCTTCGCGCTCCTTGAGCGCCTGCTCGTGCTTACGCCGCTCCTCGGCGAGGCGCGCTTCGCGCTCGGCCGCGGCTTCGAGCTCCTTCTGCTGCTCCTTGCGCCGACGGGTGGCGGCGGCCTTCTTGGCCGCAAGCGAGCGCTTGTGCTTGAGCTCGAACTCCTCGGCGATGATCGGCGCGAAGGGCTGACCATCGGTGGTCTCGAGCCCGTCGCAGGCGAGCAGCCGCTTGACCTCGGCGGTGGGGAGGTCCGTGTCGATCCCGCCGGGCAGACGGATATCCAGGTCCTCCTCGCACACTTCGATGAGGAGTTCTTTGTCGAGGTTGTATTCTTTTGCCAGTTCAGCCAGCTTCATAGATCTTCCGATGGGTTGTCACCCGCTCCGGGAACATGTGGTCGCGCCTGCGGAAGTCCGCGCAACCTAGGCCTCGTCCCCACCAGGTGAAGCGGAATGTACGTCGGCCTCAGGGGATGACGCAGCGTCCGGGGAGAGGAATGGGTCGTCGCTCTGGGCGCTGTCGAGTGCGAGTCGGGCGGCCTCAAGGGCCTCCTGTTCCTCGCGGCGTCGCTCTTCTTCTTCGGCGTGGAGCCGGCGCTGGACGATCTCGTCGCGCTCGGCCCGCTCCTCGTCGTTGAGCAGCTCGTTGGCTTTGTCGATGAGCTGCTGTGCCTTGGCGTAATCGAGGTTGTATTCCTCCATCGCCTCGGTCAGCAGTTCGGGGGTCTGCGCCGCGAGCACGGCGTAACCGTCGAGATGGTTGTCGAGGAAGATCTCGCGCATGAAGTCTTCCATCAGCTCGAGGCGGATGAACTCCTGCAGCTTCTCGGCGCCGGTGGTCCGCTGTTCGCGCGCCTGTTCCTCGCTCATCACGTCGATCTTGTAGCGGGTCAACCGGGCGGCGAGGCGCACGTTCTGCCCTGCCTTGCCGATGGCCAGCGGCAGCTGGTCCTGGCTCACCACCACCTTGGCGCGGTCGCGGAAGGTATCGTAGCTGACCGAGAGGATGCCGGCCGGCTTGAGGCTATTGATGATGAACTGGGCCGGGTCGTCAGACCAGGGGATGATGTCGATCTTCTCGCCGCCGAGCTCGTCGGCGATCTTGGTGATCCTGCTGCCGCGCATGCCGACGCAGGCGCCGACCGGATCCACGCGCATGTCGTGCGATTCGACCGCGATCTTGGTCCGCCGGCCGGCCTCGCGAACGATGCCCTTGATCTCGATCAGCGCGTCGGCGACCTCGGGGATCTCGGCCATGAACAGCTCGCGGACGAAGGCCGAGTGGGTGCGCGAGAGCACCAGGCGTATCCGTTGGCCTTTCTTGGCCACGTTGAGCAGGTAGGCACGGATCACCGCGCCGGGGCGGTAGATCTCGCCGGGGATCTGTTCCTCGCGCGGGAGGATGGCCTCGGCGCGTCCGAGCTGGACGATGACCACGCCGCGTTCGGCGCGCTGGATGGTGCCCGAGACGATGGTGTGCATCCGCTTCTCGAACTCGTCGAACAGGATATCGCGTTCGTTCTCGCGCAGGCGCTGCATGATCACCTGCTTGGCGACGTTGGCCACGATCCGCCCGAGCGATTCGAGCGCCACGGGCTCGTCGCCCTCGAAGGCCCGCATCTCGCCGGTTTCGCGGTCGATGGTCAGGCTGAACTCGTCGCGGGGGTTGAATCGCTTCTGCGCTGCCTGCAGCAGGGCCCGCTCGATATCGGCGAGGATCTCCTCCTTGTCCAGGCCGCGATCGCGGCTGATGGAATCGACCAGGCGCATGAATTCCGCGGAATCGACCATATCCGGTTTCCTGTATGGTGCTAAAAAAGCGTGGGCCGTCCGGCCCACGCTACCTATTACTCAGAAGTGCGTGGCGCGCAGCCTACGATCGGGGTGCTCCGAACGCAAGCCAATCCCGCCTCGGCCTCAGCCGTCGCCCGGCCCCGGCGCCGAGGCGCCCACGTCGTCCTGGCGCAGCAGCTTGAAGGCGAGGTGGCGGCGGAAGGTGGGGATGGCGAGCGCGAGCTCGCCACCGGGGTGCTGCCAGGATCGCTGCGCCAGTCGGGTGCCGGCCTCGGCGTCCCACCATTCCACGCTCATCGCCCCGGGGCCGATGTTGGCGCCGATCACGCAGCGACCGTCGGATAGCGGCGGGGCCGCGCCTCCGCCGCGCCCCCAACGTTCATCGAGTAGATAGCCGAGAATCCGTCCGGGCCGGCACCACAGCTGGGTCCAGACCGGTCGCCCGGCGATGGTCAGGTCGAGGTGGATGGGCCGCGCCGCGCTGCCCGGGCGGCTGCGCAGATCCTCGCCAGCGAGGAAGGCGGCCAGCGCGCGATACGGGGCCCAGCGCTCCTGCTGATCGACCCATTCGAACCACCACAGCATCGGTCCGCCGCCGTAGCCGGAGGTCAGCGCGGCCCAGGGCCCGGAGCGGTGCTCGGCGATCAATTGCGGCTCGGGGCAGGCGTTCCAGTTGCCGCCGTATTCGGTCACCACCACCGGTTTGCCGTGGCGCGCAAGCCCGGCGCCGGGTTCGAGCGTTCCCTGCCACAGCAGCTGGGCCAGCAGGATGCCTTCGCCGTCTCCTCCGCCGTGGTAGGCGTCGATGCAGACGTAGTCGAGGCCGGGCTCGCCGTCGACCGCGACCAGGCTGCGATCCGGTTTGCGGTAATTGCCCGACCAGTGGCTGGTGACGGGATGCTGGTAGGGGTCGAGCGCATGCCAGCTACGGCAGGCCTGGGCGTGCCAGTCGCGCAGCTGGTCGCGGTTTGCCCCGGTGAGGTTCATCTCGCTCCACAGCTTCCAGCCGAGGATCGCTGGGTGGTCGGCGTAGCGCGCGATGAGGTAACGGCGCAGCCGCTCCTGGCCGGCGCGTGCGCGTGGGTCGGTGAAGAACGCGCTGGTCGAGGGGATCGGACCCGGGTCGAGCGGGTCGGAGCCGGGGTCCTGGCGCAACGCGGCGTTCCAGGGGTTGTCGGCCCATTCGGCGTCGCACTTGTGCGAGCCCTGGCCGTGGTTGCGGATGACGAGGTTGATCCGCACCCCACGCTGCGCGCAATGATCGAGCAGGGCATCGAGACGTTCGGCGTTGGCCTGATTGTAACGGTCGATGCCGTGATAACCGGGCCAGTCGGCGCGCCATTCCAGTGCCAGGTTCCAGCTCGCCATCCACACCTCGATCGCGTTGCCACCGTTGGCTGCGAAACGGTCGATGTAGGCGCGGTAGGCGTGGAGACCGCGGTCGGGGGTGAGCCGCGAGCCGGTGCGTTGGGCTCCGCGCCGGTCCCAGACCGAGCGCAGGTTCAGCCCGATCGGCCAGTAGAAGCGGGGCGTGCCGGTGGCCCGGCCGGTGCTGAAGAAACGCGGATCCGTGGCGTCGACGCGCACGTAGTCGTCCCAGACCGGGCCGGTGACGGTGATCGGCGGCAGCGGCAGGCGCACGGTGGCGGTGGACCCCCAGCGCGCTTCGAGGTGGGCGGTGTAGGTGCCCGGGCGACGGGGGCGCCAGCGCAGCTCGAAATGGGCGGGCGCAGATGGCGTGGCCGTTTCGGTGTCGCCGCGGTCGTGGAAGACGTGGGGCTCGCGGTAGAAACCAGCGATGGTCTGCGTCGGTCCGCCGTCGGCGGGAGTGAACGCCGCCTGCAGTGCGAAGCGCTCGGGATGGTGCGGCCGCTGCGGAAAGGGCTGCGGCGTGCAGGTGAGCACCCAGCGTTGGCCGGTGGCGATGCGCACCCGCCCGCCGGAGAGCTCCTGTAGCTGCAGATCGGCCAGGCGGTGGTCGGCCTCGGGCGTGGCGGCGCGCTGGCCGCTGACCTGCAGGCTGCTGACCGTCAGCCGGGCGTCCGATCCGGAGGAGCTCCAGAAGAACAGCCCAGCGGCGTGGGTCAGATCCGCCGCGACTGCCGACCAGCCCCCGTTGTGGTCCGTGGCCTGGGGCGGCTGCGCGGTGAGCGGGAACACCAGCTGATGCTCGCCCGGGCCCAAGGCCTGCGGATGCAGGGCCTGGAACCGTTTGCCGTGGCGATCGACCAGGTACGCCCCGACGCCGAGATCCGCCGGGGCTCCGGTGGGGACGCGCACGGTGGCGTGGATGCCCGTCGGTCGGTCTGGCAGCGCGTCGTGGCAGGGGACCACGGTGTTCAAGGGCGCACGCAAGCGCACCGTGCGCGCCGTCTGGGCGCCGGGCAGGACCGCCCCGAGCGCCAGCAGCAGCGCGCAGGCCGCCGACAGGCGAGGCACGAACGGGCGCAGACGGGATGGGTCGGGTTCTGGCATGGCGGGGTCGCGACGCGGGTGATGCGGAGCGGCACGGACTGATAGGAGGACGACGGCGTCGGCGGGCGGCTTACGCGGCGGCGTTGCGCGCGCTTCACCCCCGCCACGGTCGCGCCATCATGGGCCCATGGCCAAAAAGGGGAAGCAGGCAGGCCGTCGGCGTCCGGCCTGGCGACGATGGATCAACCATCGCCGTATGCTCGGCGTCGAAGCGGTGCTGCTGGTCGGTGCGATCGAGATGTGGTGCGAGGACCAGATCACCGCCTACCCCGACCTGCCGGAATGGGTCAAGGTGTTGTTCGTGATGCTGCTGGTCGCGGGTCTGTTTGGCGCGGTGCTGCTGTTTCTGCAGCGCTTCGCCTACGGCTCGATGAACCGGGCGCACAAGGTGGTCGACGCGCTGCCGCTGCCGACGCCGACGTTGATGATCCATGCCGTGGCCATCGGCGCGCTGTTTGTGTTCTACGCGTGGGTGCTCAGGATACAGCTGTGGGCATTGTGATCCGATTCATCCTGGCGGGCCTGATCGCCTTCTTCGCCATCCCCTGGTGCGCGACCTATTTCTGGCAGGGGGCGCAGCTGGTCGGCTGGCCGGATGCGGGCTGGTGGACCATCGGCGCAGTGGCGTTGGCCTCGGTCATGGTCTGGTGGCGCAAACCGAACTGGTTGATCCATACCATGATCCACGAGGCCAGCCATGCGATTGTGTGCTGGGCTCTGCTGGTGCGGGTGCGCAGTTTCCAGGCCAGCGATGGACAGGGCGGGAAGGTCATCCACGACAAGACCGATCCGATCCGGACGACGTTGATCGCGCTCGCGCCCTACACCGTGCCCCTGCTGCTGATCCCGGCGCTGGTGGCGCATCACTTCGCCAGCGGCGCCGCACGGTCCTGGGCCGCGGCGCTGGTCGGCTTCCTCTACGTCCACCATCTCCACGGCCTCTACCACAACGTGCGGCTGAACCGGCGTTGCGCCCAGGCCGATCTGGTGCGTTCGGGGCGCCTGCTGAGCCTGGTGGTGATCGTGGGCGCCTTGATGGTGGTTACCGGTTACGTCTTGCGCACCTTGTTCTGAGGTAACTACTCAGGGGCTTCGCCCCTACGGTCCATTCGCAAGCGAATGGACCTAGCCCTCTGGCTTTGTCGGGATTCCCAGGGATCGGCCTTCCCGATCCCTGGGTGGGCGGATCGGCTGCGCCGATTCCATCCGCCCACCATCCCTCTGGCGCCAGCCCCATCGCTCGCGATGGGGCCCGAAGAAGCCTGAGTAGTGACGCCTCCCTCAGAGCTCGCGCAGCACCTTCGCACGGCAAGAATCGTCGTCAACGGGTCGGCCGACCGAGGGGTGGTTTTCTGCGAAAATGGGCCGTAGGCCCGCAGAAAACGCGGCCGGAGGCCGCGAACC
>JBEPXK010000221.1:0-6508 GCA_041641915.1 Planctomycetota bacterium | reverse complement strand
TCGATGTGCGACAACGCGAGATCAGCCTGACGACAGGCGTTCTCGAAATCGATGAGCAGGGCTTCGCAGCGGGCCTTGAGCTCCTCCGCGCTCTTCCCCTCGGCCTCACGATCAAAGCGCGCGCAGAGGGTGAACAGCGGGACCGCGCACTCGACCATCGCGCCCATGGATTGTCGCTCGTCCGTCATGGTTGACGCCTCCTTTCAGCGGGGGCGCTGCCCCCGCTGACAAAGGACTCAGGGTTCAGATCCTGATCGCAAGGAACTCCAGGGTGAGATCAGTGAAATCCGGTGGCATGTACACGGCGATGCTGCCGCCCTCGACGACCGCGTCCCACTCGGGACCGCTGCAGTCCAACTCGAAATACTGGTGGCCGGGTTGCGCCGGGATCTCCCCCGGCGGCACGGCAACGTAGGTCAGACCGATGCCGCGCAGGGCTTGGGCGATCAGGACCTTGATCCGCTCGGCGCTGGCCACCTTGGCCTTCACCGGGACCTCGGCCATCACCCGCTCGGCGGGGATCGTGGACTGCACCGCGAGGAAGATCCGATGCGCGGTGATCACCGTTTCGGGGACCGAGGCGCGCGAGACCCGGTCGTTGACGCGCGCGAGCGGCATCGGCACGTAGCGCGTGGTGCTGACACCGCCCTCGAAAACCCCGGAGAGGGCGTGGACGACACCGGCGATGCCCGTGAACGGTTGGTCGTGGGCGTAGCGCGGCAGATCCGCCGGTCGCGTCTCGCCGCGCAGAGTCAGCATCTCCGCGGTCAGTGCGGCGAGAGCCGCATGGACCTTCGCCGGGTGGGCCCGTGCCGGCGCGTCGAGCCAGGCCAGCAGCTGCGGCAGGGCCCGGTTGATGGCCTGGGCCGCGAGCACGTTGGCGATCTCGGACATGGTGAATTCGATCACCCCCTGGGTGCGCTGCCGCAGCTGCCGTCGCATCTCGTCGCTGCGTCCGACCAGCCGTTCGCACACCCCCTTCACGACGCGCTCAAGGCCAGGGGCGGCCGCGAGGCACAGGCACGGGCCGACCGCGTCCTCGACCAGCGCGAAGCGATCGCCGTGCTCGCGCACCACCTCGCCGATCTTGAGTGTGCTCTGGTCGTCGAGCCCCTCGCCTTCGCACACCAGCCGGACATGCGGCAGCGTGACCACGATCTCCGTATCCTCGCCGTCGGGGCTGCGATCGCGCACGGCCTGCGTACGCCGGCGCCAGCGGGTGGCGCGACCGGCGTGGCTGCCGTCGTCGCTCGCAGCCACCGCGTCCGGACGGTCGCGGGACACCGCGAGGTGGATGGCGAGACGATCCCGATCGCTGCCGAAGAGATCGGCGATGGTCCGCGACGCCGGCAGCTCGCCCCCCTGCGGCAGTGCGAAGGCGAGGCCGTCGGGCATGATGCCGGCGCAGGCGGTGAGCGTCAGCGTGCCGCCGGCCAGGGCATCCGTGTCCACCTCGCAACGGGTGAACCCGTAAGGGTGCGGATGCAGGGCCTCGGCGACGTGGCGCGCGACCGTCGCCATCCGCCGTTCCTGCTGCTGGAAGTGTACGGCCGAAAGCAACATGCCTTCATGCCAGTCGACGCCCAGCCATTCCTGCACGGATCGTTCCTCCTGCGCGAGATGCCCCGCCGCTATGCTAGTCCGTGGTCAGTCGTACCGAGTAGCCGGTCAGGATGACCACCGCCTCATCGAGTTCGGAGCGCGGGATGACCACGGTCCGCTGGCCCTGCGCATCGGTCTTGCTGAACAGCGCCATCACGCCGATGAATCGGGCTTCCGGGCTCAGCGTGCCGACGGACACCGCCTGCGGCTCGGCGTCGTCGGACCCCGGCAGGACGGTCGTCACCGCCGGATCGCCGAGGCGATCCTCGCCCAGGACCTCCTTGTCCTTGCTCCACAGCGCGCCGAAGGCCGCGCCCCGGAAACGCTCGGGCGCCTTGAGCTGGTAGATGCGCACGGTCACGGGGGTCGATTCATCGAGGTCGTTGAGGTTGAGCGGGCTGACCCCCTTGATCGCCAGCGAGCCCTGGCGCGGGCCGCAACCGGTGAATCCGAAAACCACCAACGCGAAAAACATGGCCACGGACACGCGCATCTCGCCCTCCCCAGCGGGTATCACTGCCCGGTCGCACCGGGACAATGGATCCGGGGGCATCTTGATTGAGGCCAATAGGGGAACAAGAAGCTTTTTTGCGCTATTCGCGAATCACGAAGGACGGCGCACCGGCCGACACCGGAACCGCTCGAATCGACCAGGGCCGCTCAAAGCTCGCAGGGGCGAGCTTTGAGCGGCCCTGCGAATCGACATCCCGCTGCATTGACCTCCTGTCGGCAACACGTAACGTGCCTGCCAGTACCGATGCCGACCGATACCGAGTTCGTCCGCTTCATCAGCGAGATCGTCAATCAGGAGGAACTCCTGGTCGCGACCCTCCGCGGCACCGAGGGCATCTGCCAGCCCTTCCGCTACGAGCTCGATCTGGTCTCGCGTACCCCAGACATCGATCTCGGCGCCCTGGTCATGGCCGAAGCCGGCGTGGGGATCGCGCAGCGGGTGGATGTGGGTGGCGGCGGCGCGCTGCAGATGGCGACCATCCGCGGGGTGCTCAGCGAGGTCGAGCAGGGCGAGCGCGACGACAGTTGGTACCACTATCGCGCAGTGCTCGTGCCCGCGCTCTGGCGTCTGTCCCTGCGGCGCAACACCCGCCTCTACCTCGACATGTCGACGCCGGAGATCATCGCCGAGCTGCTCGAGGCGCACGACCTCGGTGCCGGCGCCGAGGACCGGTTGCGCGGCACCTACACGCCGCGCGAGTTCGTGCTGCAGTACCGCGAGGACGATCTCGCCTTCCTCACCCGCATCTGCGAGGCGGCGGGCATCGCCTTCTTCTTCGTGCACGACCAGGACGACCAGACCAAGGTGGTCTTCACCGACGACAACGGCGACTTTCCGCTGGTCGACGGCGAGGCGGTGCTTCCGTTCCAGGCGGACGCCTCCAGCCGCGGCGGCGTGGCCGACGACCACGCGTGGTTCGAACCGGAGCGCCTGAGCGCCTGGACCTGCCGCCGCCGTCCGGTGCTGGCGACCAAGCAGCTCAACGCCTACGATCCGCTGCAGCCCACCGCCGACCTGTTCGTCGACCTCCCGAGCGAGAGCCCCACCGGCCACGCCACCGATTACGTGAGCGACTGCGCCTACATCTCACGCAGCACGGGCGAAGCCGCGGCCCGCATCGCCATCGAACGTGCGCGCGTCGGCGAGGAGCGCTTCTGCGGCAAGAGCGACGCCCGCAACCTCCGCAGCGGCCACACCTTCTCAGTCAGCGGCCACGCCTGGAACGACGACTACAACGGCGACTTCATTGTCACCGGCATTGAGGTCGAAGCCATCGTCTCCCGCAGCGATGACGGCTTCGCTCGCGGCACCGAATACCGCAACCGCTTCGAGGCCATCCGCCTGGCCACCCCCTACCGCCCCCCCGTGCGCACCGCCAAACCGGTCATGGCCGGCGGCCTCACCGCCCACGTGACCGCCGCCCCGGGCAGCGAACAGTACGCCCACCTCGACGACCACGGGCGCTACAAGGTCCGGTTCGCCGGCGACCTGCTCAACCAGGCCGACGACACCGCATCGTGCTGGCTGCGCCGCTGCACGCCCTACGCTGGCACCGACAACGGCATGCACTTCCCCCTGCTGCATGGCACCGAGGTCGTCGTCCTGTTCATCGACGGCGACCCCGACCGCCCCTACATCGCCGACGCCCTGCCCAACGTCGACACCCCGAGCGTGGTCACCCAGGCCAACAAGACGCAGAACGTCATCAAGACCGTGGCCCAGAATGAACTGCGCTTCGATGACGAACAGGGCAAGGAGCAGATCTACCTCCATTCGGTCAAGGACCTCAACGAGTCGGTCGACGCCAACCGGTCACTCTCGGTCGGCAACGACCACAGCGCGAGCGTGGGCAACGACCAGAGCCTGAGCGTCGGCAACGACCGCACGGTCGAGGTCAGCGCCAACCAGACCCGGTCCGTCGGCGGCGACGACGCGCTCAAGGTCGGCGGCAAGGCCGAGACCAACGTCGGCGGCAACCGCGAGGACGCCGTCGGTGGAAATCACGCCTGCTCGGTCGGCGGCAAGCAGGCGATCGACACCGGATCCAACCGCAGCCTGAATGTGGGCGCCGATGCCGAGACCGTTGTCAGCGGCAACGCCGAGCTGCGCACCGGCGGCGATCGCAAGGTCGCCGCCGGCACCAATTACATGCTGGAAGCCGCCGTCAACGCGGATGTCGTCGCCGGCGCGACCGTGACCGTCGAAGGTGGCACGTCGGTCGCCGTCAACGGCCCGGAGGTGGCCATCGAGGGCGCGGGCCAGGTCAAGATCACCTGCGGCGGTTCGAGCGTGACCGTGACCCCCAAAGGTGTCGACATCAGCGGACCGATGGTCAACGTGTCCGCCTCTGCCATCGCCAACATCTCCGGCGCGATGATCAAGCTCAACGGCTGAGGAGGACCGCCATGGATGCCATCACCCTCAGGCACGGCCTGCAGCTGCGCATCGCGAGCCACGACGATGGCGACACCGTGCTCCTCGCCAACGGCGAGGAGACGGTCCTGCGCATCGACATCGCCGCGGACGGCCCGCGGGTCGAGCTGCGTACGCGCCACCTCGCCCTGCGCGCCGAGGAGCGCCTCGACATCGCCGCTCCCCAGGTCGCCATCCGCGCCGGCAACGACCTCCAACTGGTCAGCGACGGCACCGCCGCGTTCGAGGCCGCCGGCCCGTTGCGTGTCGAAGGCCACGCCACCGATGTGCGCTCGCGCCGCGGCGACGTGGCCATTCACGCCAACGACGACGTGCGCATCGACGGCGAACGCATCAAGTTGAACTACTGAACAGTCCCGCGCGATGGACCTGGTCAACGACACCGCCCTGCCCGCCCTGCTCTTCCGCACCGCCTACGATGAGGACCACATCGCAGCGGCGGTGGTCGTACGCGCGACCTACCGCATCGTCGGCGACCGCCTGCAGCTGGCCGACGAACAGCTGTGGCCCGTATCGCCGACGCCGCAGGACGGGCCGCAGGGGCCGATGGAGGGCGACGCCATCTTCCGCCGCGGCGGCGTCGACCTGTTCCTCTTCGGCCACGCCCGCCCCCCTGGTGGCCGGCCAGCGCACTGCTGCCAGCTGGCGATCGAGATCGGCGACTGGTCGCGCCGCGTCAACGTCTGGGGCCGGCGACGCTGGCAACGGCGCTGGAAGGGGGCCCCGCGGGTCGGCGAGCCGGAACCCTTCACCGCCATCCCCCTGACCATCGACAACGCCTTCGGCGGTACCGACGAATGGGACGGTCTCGAAGTGCCGCACGTCGACAACCGCCTCGGCAAGGGCTTCGCGCTCACCCCGGCGACCGCCGCGGGGCGCGAACTACCGCACTTCGAGGATCCGGCCGAGCCGCTGGAGCAGTTCGACCAATACCCGCGACCGGTGGGCTTCGGCTTCTGCCCCGCAGCAACCAAGCAGCGCGTCGACCGGGGCGTGGTCTTCGATGACGCCGGCCAGCTGGTGGAGCTCAAGCCCGCAGGCTTCAATCAGGCCTGGGACGGCATGATCGTGCCCGGACTGCGTCCCGGCGAGCCCATCGTTGTCCACGGCGTGCAGGAGGCGGGACCGCTGAGCGTGCATGCGCCCGAGCCGCCAGCGCGCGTGACCATGCGCTTCGGCGAGCAGCACGTCGACGAACCGCTGCAGCTCGACCAGATCGGCATCGAGATCGACGACCACCGCGCCTTCGTCACCTGGCGCCACGCCTTCCGCTATGTCATCGTTCCCGAACAGGAACGCAGCTGCCGCCTCGTGGTCGCGCAGCGCTGAGGAGAGCCGCCCATGCACATGGTGCTCAAGGACATGGACGGGGTGGTCGGCATGGACCTGCACAAGCCGTGGCCGCCCGGCTCCCCGAGCATCTCACCGGCCCCGGCGCCCTACGGCACGGTGTCGCCACTCATCGGGCTCGGGGTCACCGCCAAATTCACGCCGACGGTGCTGGTCATGGGCGGGTTCAAGTGCATCTGCGTCCAGAGCGATACCGGACCGATGATCGCCCATATCGGCACACCGTCGATCACCCTGCCGATCGACATGGCGGCGTCAGCATCCAAATGCTACTTCGCCAATCCGACGGTGATGGTGCGCGACCAGACCAAGAGCAGCGGCAACCTGGCCGTCGCGCTGGCGATGGTCACCAATCCCAATCTCGACTGTGGCAGTCCGGTACCGACGCCCTCCGGCACGGCCATCGCCCCCGGCACCGTGGTCACCAGCCTGAGCATCGGCGCCGTCGTCGCCGGGATGGCACGGATGGCCGGCGATGCGGCGATACAGGCCGTGCTACAGCGATTCATGGACGGCGCCGGCGATCGCGCGACTGCCATCGCCAACCGCCTCGGCAGCCGCATGTTCGCGAGCCGCGCCGGCCGCGCGGCGCTGCGCGCCTTCGGCCCG
>JBEPXK010000220.1:0-6541 GCA_041641915.1 Planctomycetota bacterium | reverse complement strand
GCGAAAATGGGCCGCCGCCCCGCAGAAACCGCGGCCGCAGGCCGCGAACCCCGACCGAGGCCGTGGGGGTATGCGCCGAAGGCGCGAGGGGGCAGCGCCCCCTCTGATGGAGAGCACATCGTTATCGGGTTGCGCTGAGTTGCCAGGTGACCCCGCCGGTGTTGCACACCAGCGCCCGTCTCACTGGCCAGGGTGCTGCAGCAGACCCGGGCGGGACTGGTGGACCGGGGTCGCAAGCACGGGTGCCTCGAACTTTCGGATCGGCCGCAGCGCCACGGCCGAGATCAGGCTCAGGCCTGCCGCCTGACCAGCGCGTTGGCAAGGGCTGACGGCGTCTCAGTCGGGCTGACGGCGTCTCAGTCTACCTGGCGCAATGCGCGGTCGAATTCGCGTGCGAAGTCGCCTTCGTCGAGCTCCGGTTCCGCGGCGGTTGCTTCGTCGTCGTCTGCCGCGTCTTCGTCCCCGGTATCGGTGACCGCTGGGGCGGTTGGCTCAGCCGGGTCCGGATCCTCCTCGGAGCGGCGGCTCAGGTGGCCGCCGCCATCGAGCAGGGAGAAGATGTCCTCCGCCACCTTGTCGCCGGCCAGTTCACGGCCGACGCCTTCGTGGACCAGATGGATCCGGGTGCCGCCGACGGGGTGGGGGGTGGCGGTGATGCGCAGCCAGCCGAGTTGCCAGACCACGCTCGGCTCCGCTTCGGCCTGGGCCTGGTTGATGATCGGGTCGCCCCATTTGCGCATGAGGTATTCGAGGCCGGTGGCGAGGTCGACCCGGCGGGCGGTGAGCCAGGCCTCGGTGAGCAGGTCCTCGCGCAGGATCAGCTTGAGCTCGCGGTTGACCTGGATGTGCGCCGGCCGGGTGTCGGTCGGCTCGGCGTAACGGTGTTCGGCGACATCCTCGAGGATGGTGGCGCGAGCGGTGCCCCAGGCGTAACCGGCGACCCCGGCGAGGTGATCGGGCAGGGAGATGGTGTCGGCGCCGAGCTGGAGTTCGTCGGCCACGGTCACCGAGCCGAAGTGGACCACTTCGCCGCGGCCCATCCAGGTAGCGGGGATCTTGGGTAGGGGCAGGGTGCCGGCATGGCGTGGCATCAGCAACGCGGAGACGGCGACGTCGCCGGCCTTGGGATGCACGACGATCTCGGCGTCCTCCTTGAGCCGCCAGTGCTGCAGCACACCGGGCATGCCCAGGGCGTTGCGCACGGTGGTGGCGATGTCGACATCGCGATCGATCGGCTGCATGGTCGAACAGGCGATGCGCACTGTGCCGTTGAGGGGGATGGCCCGCGTGCTCACCCGCGGGCGATAACGACTCGATCCGCTTTCGGCGGCGAGAACGACGACGGAGCAGGCGGCGAGCAGGAGGATGCGGTGGATGCGCATGGCGGGATCCTAGAGCGTCAGCGGGTCCGGTACACCCTGGGTGGACGGCGGGTCAGGCCAGTGCTGACACGCCGGCCTGACCGCGGCATGGAGGCGTTTGACCGCTTGCGCCCTCGGGGGTGTGCCCATAGTGCCATCGCAACGCCATTCACCCGTATCCGACAGCAGAAGCAGACGAGGACACCATGGGCGCAGAGACGCAAGCACCGGCCGAGATCCCGGCAGACCAGCGACATCGACCCGGCATCGACTACCCCGATCCCCTGGCCGGCAACCCCGAGCGTACGCCGACCTTCGCCATCGGCGTGACCCGCCGCGATGGCAGCGAGCTCCAGGTCGCCGATCCGAAGATCACCCGCATGGCCCTCGCGCTGATGAACACCAATGCAGTGCACGGTGGCGCGGCCTGCCACTGGGGCGGCCCGGCGGCCTACGCCGACATGATGTCCGCGATCCACGGCTTGATGTTTGCGGCGCCGGACTGGCGCACCGCGTTCAACTTCGTCAACGATGCCGGTCACGCTGAGAACGGCCTCTACGCGCTGCGCGCCAATTACGGCTGGGCCGGGCTCGATTTCGAAGCGCTCAAGGGCTTCCGCAGCATCGAGAGCAAGCTCTCCGGCCACGGCGAGGCCCACCTGTTCCCGGAGGGGATCAACGTCTCCAACGGTCCGCTGGGCAGCGGCCTGCCGATCGCCCAGGGCATGGCGATGGCCGACCGTGTGGCCGGCAACGACCGCGCCACGATGTGCGTGATCAGCGACGGGGCGATGATGGAAGGCGAGGCCAAGGAGGCCTGTGCCGCGATCCCCGGTTTCGCCGGCAAGGGCCGGATCAATCCCTTCGTGATGGTGGTCAGCGACAACAACACCAAGCTCTCGGGCCGGATCGACTTCCAGTCCTTCTCGATGCAGCCGAGCTTCGAGGCGCTCGCGGCGCTCGGCTGGCACGTGATCAAGGTCGACCAGGGGCACGACGTGCAGGGTATCCTCCACGCCCTGGAGGACGGCCTCGAGGCCGCACGCGGGGGCAAGGCGGTCTGCCTGTGGGTCAAGACCATCAAGGGCTACGGCGTGCGCGCGACCGAGGAATCGGCCTCCGGCGGTCACGGCTATCCGCTCAAGAACGGCAGCCAGGTCCGCGCCTTCCTTGAAGAGATCAACGGCGGGCCGATCGAGGACGAGCCGTTCAAGAGCTGGGTCAAGGACCTGGAATACGAGCACCTGGCCAAGGAGGACGCGGCCAAGAAGAAGGCGGCCGCAGCAAGTGCTCCGGCGGCGCCGAAACCGAACAAGGTTCAGGCTGGCTTCCCGGCGGCGATGAGTGCCTGCGCCGAGGCCGGGCTGCCGGTGGCCTCGATCAGCGCCGATCTGCCCGGTTCGACCGGCGTCGGGCCGTTCCACGCCACCTTCCCGCAGTTCAGCTTCGATGTCGGCATCGCTGAGGCCAACATGGTCAGCGTTGGTGCCGGCTTCTCGAAGCAGGGCTATATCCCGGTGGTCGACACCTTCGTCCAGTTCGGCGTGACCAAGGGCAACCTGCCGCTGGCGATGGCTTCGCTCAGTCGGGCGCCGGTGATCGCGGTGTTCACCCACTGCGGTTTTCAGGACGCCGCCGACGGCGCTTCGCACCAGGGCCTCTACTATATCGCCGCCACCGCGGCCATCCCGCATCTACAGCAGTACGCTCCGGCCACCGCCGAAGAGGCACGCTGGGCGATGGAACACGCCATCCGCGCGTTCGCCGCTGAACGCGAGCGCGGCGAGGTGCCGGACAGCGTGGTGTTCTTCTGCGGTCGTGAGGCCTTCCCCGGCTCGATCAAGCCGGCGGACGCCGAGTACCGCTGGGGCGAGGCGATGACCCTGGTCGACACCACCGCGGGCAAACAGCGCAGCGTGGTCATCAGCGCGGTCGGCTACATGGCCAACTTCGCGTTGGAGGCGGCCGCGCAGCTCGAGTCCGAGGGCATCGGCGCGATCGTGCTGCAGAATTCCACGCCCAACCGGCCCGACGTGGCCGCGCACCGCGCGGCGCTCGAGCGCTGCGACGGCAAGCTGGTCAGCGTCGAGGACCATCAGAAGGTCGGCGGTGCCGGCTGCCTGTTGCTCGCCGCCCTGGCCGAGGCGGACGTCGACTGCACGCCGCGGATCCTCGGCGTTCCCGGTTGTTTCGGCCGCAGCGCGTACACGGCGCGGCAGCTCTACGACGCCAACGGCATCGGACCGGACGCCATCCGCGCCGCTGCTGTCGACGTCTGATCTGGCGCGACCGGCTCAGGGGAACGGCGCTTCGCGCGGCTGCGCGGCCTGGGACAGGTCGCGCAGCGGCCCGCTCGGCCCGGCGATGGTCCCGCCGAAGATCAGCACCGGCTGCTCGCGGAAGCTCAGGCGTACCCGCAGCTGCGAACCCGGCGGACACAGCAGCTGCAGCGTCGTGCCTGCCGGGAGCTGGGCGACCGCGTGCATCGGTTGACTGCCGGCCTGGTTCATCCGTGGGACCAGCTTGGCCACCGGTAGCACCGTTGCCGGCAGGTCGCCGGGGGGGATGATCGCCAGATCGGCCTCGAGCCGGTGGTCTGCCCCGACGCGTTCGCGCAGGAAGAAGTCGAGCGCGATCCAGCCGCGCTGGCCGTCGAGATGGTAGAAAGCCACCGGGCCGGGTTCGCCGACGCGTCCGGCCAGGTGCAGCTGCAGTTCCGGCCGGCCCCAGATGACCAGCGGCAGCGCCAGGAAGCCGATGCCGATGGTGGTGCCGAGGACCGTGCGCAGCATCGACAGCCCGGCGCGCGCACGGCGTGTGTGCAAGGCCGGTCGGGGCGGCGATCGCCGGCGCTTCGTTTCCGATGCAAGTGGCGTCGTGGTAGCACATTGCGACGAGTGCGGCCGCCCCTGGTCAGCGACGTGGCAGCCGCATGGTCGGCGGGTGGACATCGAGGAAGCCCCTTGACGTGGCATATGGGCCCCTCCATACATGTGCCCCGCCATCGAGCGGTGTCCCGGACCCGAGGAGTCGTTTGCCGTTATGGGTAGAGCACTGGTCATCGTGGAGTCACCGGCGAAAGCGCGCACGATCAACAAATACCTCGGCCGGGACTATGTCGTCAAGTCCAGCGTTGGTCACATCCGCGATCTGCCCACCAGTGCCAGCGGCACGAGCGATCCCGCCGAGCGTGGCAAGGCGGCCGCTGCCGCCCGCAAGGCCACCGCCGGCATGGATGCGGACCAGAAGGCGGCGTACAAGGCCGACCGCCAGCACGAGCGCCTGATCCGGCGCATGGGCGTCGACCCCGAGCACGGCTGGCAGGCCGACTACCAGATCCTCCCGGGCAAGGAGAAGGTGCTCGAGGAACTGCGTTCCTGGGCCGAGAAGGCCGACCGCATCTACCTCGCCACCGACCTCGACCGTGAGGGCGAGGCGATCGCCTGGCACCTGCGCGAGGTCATCGGTGGCGACGCCGATCGGTTTGCCCGCGTCACCTTCGCCGAGATCACCAAACGCGCGATCCAGGCCGCCTTCGCCGATCCCGGACGGCTGAACATGGATCGGGTCAACGCCCAGCAGGCCCGGCGTTTCCTCGACCGGGTGGTCGGCTTCATGGTCTCGCCGTTGCTGTGGAAGAAGATCGCCCGCGGCCTCTCGGCCGGTCGGGTGCAGTCGGTCGCCACCCGGTTGGTGGTCGAACGCGAGAAGGAGATCCGCGCCTTCGTGCCGGAGGAGTACTGGGAGATCCACGCCGACCTGCACACCGGCACCGGCGCTGACCTGCGCGCGATGGTGGCGCGCAAGCAGGACGCACCGTTCAAACCGGTCGACGCCGCCCAGACTGAAGCTGCGGTTGGCGAATTGCGCCAGGCGGCCGCGGCCGACCCCGGCTACGTGGTCAGCGCACGCGAGGACAAGCCCAAGCGCAGCACCGCCGCGCCACCGTTCATCACCTCGACACTGCAGCAGACCGCCAGCGTGCGCCTCGGTTTCGGTGTCAAGAAGACCATGACCATGGCGCAGCGGCTCTACGAATCGGGTTTCATCACCTATATGCGGACCGATTCGACCAACCTCAGCCGCGACGCGGTCGAGAGCTGCCGCGCCTTCATCGGCGAGCGGTACGGCGAGGCCTACCTGCCCGAGCAGCCGCTGGCCTACCAGAGCGGGGGTGGGGCGCAGGAGGCGCACGAGGCGATCCGCCCCTCCGATGTGCGTATCGACAGCGAGGCCCTGGGCCAGACCGGCGGCAAGCTCGATCGCGACGCCATCCGCCTCTACGACCTGATCTGGCGTCGCTTCGTCGGCTGTCAGATGAACGCCGCGACCTACGAGACGACCTCGCTGACCATCACCGCCGGCGACTACGAGCTGCGCGCGCGCGGCCGGGTGCTGCGCTTCGATGGTTGGATGCGGGTGCTGCCGCCGTCCAAGCAGGAGGACATCGAGCTGCCTGATGTCACCCAGGGCGAACGGCTCGCATTGCGCGAGCTGGTGCCGAGTCAGCACTTCACCAAACCGCCGGCGCGCTACACGGAAGCCTCATTGGTCGGCGAGATGAAGAAGCGCGGTATCGGCCGGCCGTCGACCTACGCTGCGGTGATCTCGACCATCCAGGAGCGCGGTTACGTGCGCCAGGACAAGCGGCGCCTGTACGCGGAGAAGATGGGGGACGTGGTCACCGAGCGCCTGGTGGAGAGCTTCCCCGACATCCTCGACTACGACTTCACCGCGCATCTCGAAGGCGATCTCGACCAGATCGCCCAGGGTGAGCGCGACTGGATCGAGGTGCTCGACGGCTTCTATGCCCACTTCACCGAGGAGTTGGACGCGGCCGCGTCGGATACGGGCATGCGGCCCAACGAGCCGACGCCGACCGACGTGCCCTGCCCCGAATGCGGCCGGCCGATGACGATCCGCACCGGGCGCACCGGCGTGTTCCTCGGTTGCAGCGGCTACAGCCTGCCGAAGAAGGAGCGCTGCACCAAGACCATGGACCTGCAGCCGGGCGAGGAGGCCGAACGGGTCGTCGCCGAGGATCAGGTCGAGGTCGAGGAACTGCGGCACAAGCGGCGCTGCCCGATCTGCGGCACGGCGATGGACAGCTACCTCATCGACGAGGCGCGGCGCCTGCACGTCTGTGGCCACAACCCCGACTGCCCGGGTTTCGAGGTCGA
>JBEPXK010000219.1:0-6564 GCA_041641915.1 Planctomycetota bacterium | reverse complement strand
CACCGCATTCGCAGCTTTGAAAACGAACTTGCCGAAGATGGCACCCTATTCATCAAGTTCTGGCTCCACCGCCCCGAGAAGTCAGCCGTAGCTGAACTGGAGAAGGCGAAGAAGGCTCCCGCCAAGTACGGTACATTTGGTGGCCTCGTTGCCTACCGACACTTCTTCCCCGCGGATGCCGTAAGCATGATCGACGCAACCGGCGAGGGTGACAACGAGGCCGAGGCCAAGACCGAATGCCTCGACAATGCGCGCAGAACCATGAAACAACTGGGCTTCGACTCGGGCGATTACGTTCTCACCATCGAGTCCGAGAAATTCGAACCGCTGGGCACAGCCAAGAAGACCACCAAGTGCGTCATGCAGGTGGCCGTCAAACGACGCTAGACATCCAAGGGGGCTCCCCCTTTTAGGATCCCCCGGTCGCAGGCTACGCCTGCTCGCGGCCGCGAACAATGCTGGCGAACTACGCTCACCTGCCCGGAGGTCGCTACGCGCCCAGATTATCCGGGCTAGCCCACATCCCCGTCAGCCGGCGCCAACTGCCCCAGATAGTCGGCCGCCTTGACGCGCCCGCCTTGCGGGTCGGCCTCGAACGCGTCGAGCATCAGTTGCAGCAATTCGCGGGTGTCTTCCGAGACCTGCGGCAGGTCGCCGAGCATGGCTTCCGCCATCTCGAAGCCCTGGGCAATGCCTTCGCGGATCTGATCCATGAAGCCGCCAAACGCTTCACCCGACGGATCGATCCCCGCGCCGAGACCGGTCGCGAAATCAAAGATTCGCTGCGCCGTATTCTCTGACGAGAAGAAGTCCTGCAGCAAGCTGACGTCGCCGGACACCTCAAAGCTCATCGCCTCGTACGAGAGCGAGACCTCCTCGCGTTCGTACATGACGGAGCCGCCACGCATCTCCTGGAACTGCTTGGCCGCTTCCTCGCCAGCGTACTGGCGGATCTTGTCAACCACCCCGTTGGCGTGACCGTTCCCACCACCCTTGACCGCACCGAAGCGGTCATAGGTCATGTTGTAGTCGAGCTGCTCGGTCGAGAACGCCACGTGGACCTCACGGCCACGGTTGTCGCTGAGCGACAGGGCCATATCGGTTGAGCGATACGATAGCGATGCACGTTGTGATTCGAGGCTAACCAACCCGCCTCGGGAGGGTGCTGCAACACTGTTCATGTGCTCCCCTTGACTTGTTTGAGCTCTCCATCAGAGGGGGCGCTGCCCCCTCGCGCCTTCGGCGCACACCCCCACGGCCTCGGTCGGCCGGTCGCCCAGCCAAGCCTGGCTGGGCTCCACTCGCTGGCAATTCCGAGGTTTGGAGCTCTGAGGGACCTGTCTTGTTTGACCACCAGTACCAACTACGGCCGAAACTCGCCCGACTTGAGCCACAAACCCGGACCGCCACAATAGCGTTCATGGCTCGGAAACGAAAAGCCAAGCAGTCCCATCGCAATCTGACCTTACGCGACCTCGCACAGCGCCTGGAGCGTGTCGGGTTGGAGTTCAGCCCGACGCTGGGCGAAGACGTGGCGGAGCTGCAACTCCCTCACGGAGCATCGCTTACGCGTAAGCCAAACGGCTATGTGGTCTCGGAAATCCGGTACCGACGACCCACGTATTCCGAGCCAAGCGCAACCGCGGATCCCGTCGAGGACATCCTCGCCGAACTGAGCGTCGAAATCGCAGACTACTGAGGAACCGATGCCCAATCGAGCCGTCTGAAGTGCAAGAGCGGAGCCCCACCATGACACAACGACACCCCTGTACCGATCACGACGCCGGATACCCGACCATCGACGAGGTAGCGCAGCGCCCGGAACTGCATGCATCGCTGCTGCGTGCGGCAAGCGCCGGCATCCTTTCCGCAGCCCTGCTCACAAGCTGCACCGGACCAACCACGGCGCAGACATCCCCCACCGACGAAGCTGAGAAGGCCGAGTCCAAGACCACACAGCCGGGCAACACCAAGAAGCCAGCGAAGCCTGACTGCGTAATGGGCGTCGTCTCCCCCGTTCGCGACCTGCCGTTGATCAAGCAACCCGAAGGCCCGCCGCCCGCAGAGCCGGCCCCTCTCCGCGGCGAACCACCCGCAGTAACGCCAGCGCCCGTCACGCTCTCTGGCAGACCCATCGCGCCAAAGCCCGTCGAACCCAGGCCGCTACCCGTTGTCAAGAATGGCGGCGAAGTGGCCCCCGTGCTGCCCAAGGCAATCGTCGCTGGCGGGATTCGCATGCCGGTCACACCCGAAGCGAAGCCCGATGCCCAAGGAGATGGCGACATCACGAATCCAGAAGCCAAGAAACCAGCCCTCCCCACGATACCGGACAAGCCGGTGGTACCCAAGAAGGAGGCCCGCCCACAGCTACCCCACCTCCCCGGCGATATCATCATCGAACCCGCGCCAGAATCCCCAGCGCCCGGCACGACCTGATGGAACTCACCCTCGTCCTCACCCACGCCTGCAACTTGGCCTGCACCTACTGCTACGCCGGCGACAAGCACGGGCGAGTGATGGACGAATCGCTGGCACAGCGCGCCATCGACTTCGCCGTCAGCCACTACGCGGGCAACCGCCCGATGCAGGTCGGCTACTTCGGCGGCGAACCGCTCATGGCCTGGGATCTGCTACAGCGCTGTCACGCCTACGCCGCAAACACTACCACCGCCAAGGGGATCCCCTTGCGCGGCACCATCACCACCAACGGCACCCTGCTTGATGGCGCCAAAATGGCCTGGTGCAAGGAACAGAACATCGTCGTCGCCATCTCCATCGACGGCGACCGTGAGGCCCAAGACCGCGGCCGGCTCTATGCCGATGGCAGGTCCACTTTCGACGCCACCCTCGCCGGCCTGCGAGTCGCCCTCGCCCAGGAGGAACTGACCCAAACCGTGAGCGTAGTCTCACCGCCCAATGTGGACCACATGGCCACCTCGGTCGACTACCTGCTTGACGCCGGGGTGCGCGTACTCTCCCTCGGCCTCGACTACACCGCCGAATGGAACGCTGAAGCCCTCGATACACTCGAACATCAGCTCAATACGGTCGGCGATCGGTATGTCGATAATTTTAGTAGAAATGAAGACATCTATATCTCGGTTCTCGACGCCAAAATCATCGCCCATCTCAAAGGTGGCCTCGAAGACTGCGACAAATGCCAAGCCGGACACCGCGAACTCGCCCTCGCCCCCTCCGGCAACTGGTACCCCTGTGAACGCCTGGTCGGCAACGATGGCCAAGCCGAAGCCAAGTATTGTCTCGGCAACGCCAACAATACCGCAGATGGTGGGCCCGACCCCAGACGCGTCTTCGCTGCGCTCCAGGGCCACGGCACGCTCGACCCCACCTGTGCCGCCTGCGTCCACCGTAGCCGCTGCATGAACCACTGCGCCTGCTCCAACGCCATGAGCGGCGGTGAGCTGGCCGTGCCGGGCAGCAGCGTCTGCGAGACCGAGCAGGTCTGCATCCGCGTTGCCGATCGCGTCGCCAAGACATTGTTCGATGCCGGCAACGCGCTATTCCTACGCAAGCATTACGGCATCGCCCCGGCGGACTTCGCCAAACCTCGCGTAGTTATCTGAGACGAGACCCGCCGCGAGCGCCTGGCTTCGGCCAGTGGATCCATGCGCATCCTCAGGCAACGCATCACCCGACGCGCCAACCGTAAAGGCGGCGTCACCGGCCACTTCTGAGAAGGGCGAGCACGGTCGAGGCGCAGCCGAGTCGTGGCCCCGGTGCGACCGCGTTGCCGAGCGCAGCGCGACGAAGAGCCCGCTTGAGATCCGGCTGGGACAGCCGACCCAAGGCCGCTTGTTGCCCCACCCAACGGCCACCATGATCGCACGCCATCATTACCGCCCCTGCGAATTGCGAACTGGCCACGCGCCGAATGCAAGCGCGCTGATCGCGGTTCGGCCGCCCGGCAAACTGAAAGCCCCCCGTCAACGCAAGGATCCGGGCTGGCGCGCCCGCGGCACGGCGCGTCAGGAGCTGCGCTCCGGTACCAGGCCAGGCCCGGCGACGAAATACGACCCGTTGAGCCCTCGTGCCGGCACCACGCGCCGCAGCAGGCCGGCGGCTTCCAGGGCCGCCAGATCGGCGGTGGCGGTGCGCGGAGCGCAGGCGATATGCGCGAGGACGTCGCTGCGGTACAGGTGCGGGTAGCGCGCCAGCAACGCGAGGATGCGCTGACGACGCGCGCGGGCGCGGCGGTTGCCGGGCGGGACGGCGGCGATTCCACTCGCGGGGGGGGCGTCGTTCGACGACTCGGTAATTCTGGAGGATGGGCCGCGGGCCAGCAGCGGCGCCGCGCCCTCGGCGCGCAGGCGCGGCCGCCCCGCCTGCAGGATGAGCAGGCGTTCGATCTCGTTGCGCAACTCGCGCACGTTGCCGGGCCACGCGCGCGCGGCGAGCGCGGCCAGCAAGCCTGGTTCGGGCTCCGGACCGGCGGCGCCGGCATGGCGCGCGATGAAGTGGCGCACCAGTTCGGGAATATCCTGCTGGCGTTCGTGCAGCGCCGGGACGCGGATGGTGAAACGCACGAGGCGGAACAACAGATCTCGCCGGAAGCGCCCGGCGGCGGCGGCCTCCTCAAGGTCCTCGTTGCTGGCGCACAGCAGGCGCACGTCGCTGTGACGCACCCGGTCCTCGCCCAGGCGCCGGTACTCGCCGGTCTCGAGCACCCGCAGCAGCATGCCCTGCAGGCGCAACGACAGGCTGTTGATCTCGTCGAGGAACAGAGTGCCACCAGCAGTGGCGGCGAACAGGCCCGGCCGGTCGTCGACCGCCCCGGTGAAGGCGCCGCGGCGATGGCCGAAGAGCTCGCTCTCGGCCAGCGATTCGGGCAGCGCGGCGCAGTTGAGCGGCACCAGCGGCCGTGCGCGACGCGGCCCGGCGGCGTGCAGGGCCTGCGCGACGAGTTCCTTGCCTGAGCCGGTGGGGCCGGTGATCAGGACTGTGTCGCCGAGCGGGGCGAAGCGCGCCACCTGGGCGCGCAACTCAGTCATGGCCTGGCTCTCGCCGATCAGCGCGACGCCGACGGCGCTGCCTGCCACAGGCGGGCGAGTTCGTCCGCTCGTAGTTCGTGCGCGAAGCGCAGTTCGTGTTCGAGGGCGCCGCGGCCGCCGCTGCGCTCGAGCGCGTCGCGACAGGCGTGCGCGGCGCGCACCTCACCACGCAGCAAGTGGGCGCGCAGCCGGAGGCTGGCGTAGCGCGGCGCAGTGTCAGTGACATCCAGGCCGTGTAGCAGGGACAGCGCCTCGCCGGCCCGACGCTGGGCAAGCGCCAACAGGACGCGGAACAATGCCATGTCCTGCGCGCCAACCAGGTCGACAGGGCGCAGTGCGTCAAGGCGCCGGCGCGCCGCCTCGATGCACCCGCCAGCCAGATCGCGATCGATGCGCATCAAGGCCAGGCGCCAACGCAGGGTGATCGCCGGCTCGCCCCGCGCGGTATCGTGGACCAACGCCTCGTCGCAGCGCCGGAACAACTCGTCGATCGCGGCCTGCCGACCGACGTGCAGCAAGGTCTCATAGCGCCACGGCAGCAGCGGATCGTGCGCGATAGCGCCAATTGCCGGCAGATCACCGAGCAGGGCCAGGGCCCGGTGGCATTCGTCGACGGCGAGGTGATGGCGCAGTTCGAGGGCTGGCAGGGAGGCACCGATGCGCTGCTCCAGCTCGTCGGCGTAGGGCCGCAGGTCGCGCAACGCGTCGCTGAAAACATCGAAACGCTGGCAGGCAAAGGCAGAGAGCGCGCGATTGTAGACCAGCTCCAACCAGCGGTCGTCGCCCGCGGGGAGGCCAAGATCACGCAGTGCCGTATCGACGCTGCGCAGACGCCCGGCAACGTCGTTGGTGTGCAGGCAACGCCGCTGCGCCATGCGGTAGGGGAGGAGACGCACCGTGGGGTCCGCGACCAGGCCGCCAAGATCGTGCGCGTGCGCCTCCATGCGCGCCGCTTCCTCGTGACGGCCGGCCCGACAGGCATCGTGGTGGGCCACCGACAGCAGGCACACGGCCAGAGCCGGGTGCCGCTCGCGTACGGCCACCAAGCAGCGGTCGATACGCGTCACCAGGGACGGCTGCACGACCTCGGGCTGCGCCTGGCGGCTCACGAGCCAGTCGCACAGGCACGCGACAGCCTCGCGCACCGACGCGTCGCCCTGGCCGCGGCCCAGGCGGGCGAGGGCATCACGGTCGCGAGCGAGAAAGGCGGCAACCAGCGCCATACTCAAGGCGTCCTGCATGGAACCCCTTTGGGATACTTGTGCAGCATCTTCCCTGATCCCATGGTTCAGTTCAAGCGCAGAAGCGTACGCGAACGCTCCGGGCGTTCCCCAGCCTGCGGCCCCCGATCAATGCTGCATGACACGCGCCATGTCACTGCGGAAACATCACTTACAAAATCACTTGGGCAGTGATGGCAGCGGCGGTAGCAGCAGCTGGCCACCGTGGCATGGCGATTGTACGTGAGCTGAGGATCCGGGCCCAAGCCCGGCATCCATCGTCACTCGCGGTCCGCTTCTGTCTTCCGGAGATCTCCATGGCACGTACGCGTCGT
>JBEPXK010000218.1:0-6572 GCA_041641915.1 Planctomycetota bacterium | reverse complement strand
GTGACCCGAGCCGGATCCGCACGCTGGTCTCCCGGGCCTTCGAGTTGCCGCCGGCTTTCGGCGATATCGAGAAGCCCATCGTCGAGATGCCGGACGGACGGATCATCCTCTACGAGACCCTCAACAAGCTGACCATGGTCGGCTACCTCCCGGGCACGCGGCAGGAGCCGGAGGTCAAGCCGGACGAGGACGACGAGGACGGGGCCGCGGAGGGTGCGGACGAAGAAGAGCAGCGCGCCGGCGCCGGCCGCTGACTCGCCGGGGCGGCCGCCCGGTGCCCTGCGGCCGATTGTCGTGGTCCGCGTGTTGTCAAGCCCCGAGGTGCCATTCTCGCCCCGTCTGCCGCGCGGCCCAGGTCTCGGGGCTCGCGGGTCGCGCGGATACCGATTTTTGCCGGTGCGGGGCAAGTGGTTCAAACGACATGCTTTATGATTTGATTCGCGCGAACCGCCAGGCCGTCGGGGCCGGGCGGACGGCCCCGCCCCGGGGCGTTTGACTGGGTCGCCGCGAACCGTCGCGTTTGCGGGTTTCCCGTCCGTTACCCCCCGACACGCTTGACGCCCTGTCACCGGTCTGTCACTGATGATCTACCCGGTGTGCCGACAGCGGTTTACCGCCTTGGAGGAGCCGACGCATGAAGCGCTGCCTGTGTCTCGCCCTGTGCCTGTGTCTCTCGCCCCTGATCTACGGGGAGGAGGCCGGCGCTGACGGCGACCAGCCCATGACCACTCCCGCCCCCGCGGAGGGCGAGTCCACCTCGGTGACCGAGGCCGATCCCGGCGCCATGGATGACGCCGTCGCAGACGGCGAGGACGGCGAGGACGGCGAGGACGGCCAGGACGCCGAGGGCGGGGGCGACGGTGACGGTGAAGAGGACGGCGAGCAGGACGCGCAGGCGTTGCTCGACGAAGTCAGCGAATCGCTCGACGTCAAACAGCAGGCGCTGTACGCCCAGGCGGAGGCCTGGTACCTCAAGGCCCGCTCGCTGCTCCAGGCGGCGCGGTTCCCCGAGGCGCGCGAGGCGATCGCCAAGGCCGTACGCCTGTTTCCCGCGCACCAGAAGGCGCAGGAGCTGCAGCAGGAGATCCTCGGCATCCTCGCCGTGCGCGACAACCGTTTGCAGATGGCTGCCACCTGGCTCGCCGCGATTGGAGCGGTGCGCATCCAGGAGGAGGCGATGGAAATCGCTCGCCTGCTCAAGCAGGGCGATCAGCACATGGATGCGGGCGAGTACCGCGAGGCCTTCAACGCCTACGACAAGGTAGCGATCAAGCTCGATACCTTCCCCTATCAGTTCGACTGGAAGAAGCTGCCCGAGGTGGTCGCGGCCAAGAAGCTCGCCTCGAAGGCCAAGGCGCGGCAGGATGCGATCCGGCGCGATCGCGAGACCCGTCGCCGGGCCCAGGCTGAGGCGGAACGCCGCAGCGAGATGGAGGAGGAGGTTCTCGAGAAGAAGGTCGACACCATCCTCCGTCGCGCGATGGCAGCCTACAAGCGGAAGCATTATCGGCGCGCCGAGATTTCTGCCTGGAACGCTTATCAGATGGACCGGCGTCGGGACGACGCCCGTGCGCTCTACCTCGATGCGCGCGAGAAGGCACATGTGCAGTTCGATGAGCACTACCGTCAGGAGCGGCTCGAGGGTCTGGCCCGGGTCAACGAAGAGATCCATATGGCCCTGATCCCGCAGTACGAATTGCTGACCTTCCCCGAGGACTGGTTCCGGCGCTCCCTGCGCCAGGCCCAGGAGATCGACGATGAGGAGGAGGAGCCGTGGGTCGCGCAGATCCACAACCGCCTCGAACAGGAGGTCACCTTCAACTGGGTCGACGAGCCGATCGAGGACGTCATCGGCTTCCTGCGCCGCACCACCGGTGTCAACTTCGTCATCGATCGTGAGGTCTACACCAATCCTCCGCCGCCGATCACGCTGACCGCGGAGAACATGAAGCTCAAGACGGCGTTGCGCTGGATCACCCAGATGACGCGCCTGAACATGTCGATCCGCAACCAGGCGGTGCTGATCACCAATCGTGAGCAGCAGGGCGAGACCTACGTCAAGCTCTACGACATCGGCGACCTGATCAGCCCGGTGCAGGACTTCCCGGCCGAGGATCTCGGCTTCACCCAGGGCGGTGGTGGCGCCGGCGGTGGCGGTGGGGGCTTCAACCTCTTCGGTGGCGGCGGTGGCGGCGGCGGCGGTGACGGCGAGCGCGAGACGCTCGAGGCCGACGACATCATGGACTTCATTCGCAGCGCCGTGTTCCCGGAGACCTGGGAGCAGCCGAGCGTGGCCATGGATCTGCGCCAGGGCGGCACGCTGTTCGTCAGCCAGGCCAGCCGGGTCCACGATGGCATCGAAGACCTGCTCACCCGCCTGCGCAACCGCCTGACGGTGCAGGTCCGGGTCCGTATCCGTCTGCTCGACATCGAGAAGTCCTTCGTCGAGGAGATCGGGATCGAGTGGAACGACCTGAGCAACGACATTCTCAATACCAACACCCAGTCCGGCGCGCTCGACGTCAAGCGCGAATGGGGCTACTCGGGGACCCTCGACAACCAGCTGCCGGCCAACGCTGCCAGCACCGGCTTCGCCAATACCTTCGGCTCGGGCGTCCGTACCGAGTGGGCCTACAACCTCGCCGGCATCCTCAATCGGCCGCAGGTCAACGGCGTGCTCGAGGCACTCGAGCGCGAATCGGACTCGCAGCAGGTCAACGCCCCCGAGGTCACCTGCTTCAACGGCCAGCGCGCCAACGCGGTGTTCCTCCAGCAATACGCCTACATCGCCGACTACGCGGTCACGGGCGAGTCGAACTACGATCCCGAGGTCGAGGTGCTCAACTTCGGCGACATCATCGACGTCCGTCCGCTGGTCAGCGCCGATCGCAAGTACGTCACCCTCGAGGTGCGACCGACCTCGGTCCTGCTCAAGGACGTGTTCGTGGAACGGGTGACCACCGTGCGCCAGGTCAACGACGTGGTGTTCAACTCGGTCTATCCGGTCGAGCTGCCCAACATCGAGGTCCGCAGTCTGCGCACCACCTGCATGCTGCCGGACAAGGGCAGCCTGCTGCTCGGCGGTTACGTTCGTGGCCTGCGCCAGCGGACCCATTCGGGCATTCCGGTGCTCAGCCACATCCCCTTCCTCGGTCGCTTGTTCGGCAAGAACGGGATCTATGACGAGAACCGCCATCTGTTCTTCCTGGTCTCGGTCGAGATCCTCGATCTCGGCGAGCGCGAGGCGATGCAGTAGGCGATGACGCAGGTGTCGCGAGCGGTACCGCGCCGCGGGTGTGAAGGACGGGCATGAGATCGGACTGGTTCCTCGTCGGTGTTCTGGTGCTTCTCGGCGCCGGGATCGGCGCCGAGGAGGCGGATGACGGGCCCCAGGTCGCGTCGGCGCCGGTCCGGCGCGAGGCGCTCGATGCCCGGGCCGCGGCCGCGATGGCTGACGGCCGCCGGGCCGAACTCGCCGGTGATTACCATGCCGCGCTCGACGCCTACAACCGTGCCCGGATCCTCAGCGCCGACACCGCCAGCGTGCGTCGGAGCATCAACCGCGTGCGCCAGATCCTCGGCTGGGAGCCGCTGCCCGATCGCGATCAGGCCGGCCTCGACGACGTCCGGCAGCAGCTGGCACACACCGAGATCAGGGTCGCGCTCAAGCGCGCCGAGATGGACGCCGGCCAGGGCCGCTTTGCCAGCGCACGCGAGCTGGCAGGCCGGGCCCGGGCCTTGCTGCGGCGGCATCCGCTCGACCGGCAGCAACAGCGCCTCGAAGCGGTTGCCGCGTTCATCGATCGGCTCGAGCAGCAGGTGGCGCAACAGCGCACCGAGGCCCAGCGGGCCGCTCTGCTCGAGCGCCAGGAGTACGAGGTGCGCGCAATGCACGCGCGCCTCGAACAGGAACAGAGCATCTTCGAGACCAAGCTCGGTGAGATCATCGAGACCGCCCAGCGCGCCCACTACGAGCTCGCCCTCGCCCGTGCGCGCAAACTGGTCAGCGAGTATCCCCAGGAGGATCGCGCCACCGCGCTGTTCAACCGGCTGCTCGAGCGGGTGCACGAACAGCGCGAGTTGACGTTCGAGCAGCGCAACGCTGAGCTCAAGCAGGAGATCAGCGAGCGTATCCGCCGTTCGTTGATCCCTTCCGGGTTCGATGGCGAGCCACATTTCCCCGACGACTGGCTCGATCGCGCCGATCGTCGCAGTGACATCTTCGGCCAGGAGATCGCCCTGCCGGCCTGGCGCGACCGCGTTCTCAACAGCCTGATGTCCCGGGTCTCGGTCAACTACCGCGAGATCACGGCGGTCGAGGCGATCGACAACCTCGCCCGTCGCACCGGTGTGAATATCGTCATCGGCAACGAAATCCGCTCTGCCGCTCCGGTCAGCATCGATTTCACCGCTCGCGACATCCGCATCGACCGCTTGCTCAACTGGCTCACGCGCCAGGCGGGAACGAAGTGGAGCCTGCGCAACGAGGCCGTCTACGTCGGCGACGACGCCGGCGAGGAGGCGATGTTCCGCGTCTACGACGTCGTCGGGCTGATCAACCGACCGCCGGATCTGCCCGGCCTCGAGCTCGACCAGGCCCTTGGTGGCGAGGGTGGCGGGGTCGACATGGGCGCCTTCAATCCGAACACCGAGACCGATCTCGAATTGATCGCCCCCGAGGATCTGGTCGACATGATCCAGCGCACGGTTGCTCCCGATCTGTGGGAGAACGACGGGTTCGGTATCGGGATCCGCAACAACATGTTGCTGGTCCGGGCGCCGGCGCACGTCCAGCTGCTGATCGAGGAGTTCCTCGGCAGCATGCGTACGTCGAACAACCAATTGGTCCACCTCGCGGTCAACTGGCTCGAGATCCGCGACGATTTCATCGAGGAGATCGGCTGGGACTGGACCGACGAGGACAGCGTGCTCAGCAACGCCCCGGTCGACGCGGGTTACGAGCAGGCCTATCGCGAATACAGCAACCAGCTCGAGACGCAGCACCTGCTGCCCGAATCGGCGGTCAACACCGGCGCCCTGTTCGGTCAGGGGCTCAACCTCCAGCATGTCTATCTCGGCATGGCCGATGTCAGCGCCGTGTTCACCGCGGTCAGCAAGAAGCTGAAGGTGCGACGGGTCAGCGGGATCGACATGACCACGGTCAACGGGGTGCAGGGCAATGCCTTCTTCGGGCGGCAGCTGGCCTACATCGCCAGCTACTCCATCGCCGGCGATGACAACTACGAGCCGGAGGTCGAGATGCTCTCCGTCGGCCAGTCGCTCGACGTCAAGCCCTACATCAGCGCCGACAGGAAGTACGTCACGCTCAACATCCGGCCCTTCCTGGTCACGGTCGATTTCGAGACCGAGACCATCACCACGGTGCGGGAGACCAACGGGCTGTTGTTCAATTCGGACTACCCGATCCAGCTGCCGAATACCCAGGTGTTCACCGCCGGCACGAGTGTGATCATCCCCGATGGGGGGACGGTTCTTGTGGGTGGATTCGGCAGTTTCACCGACCAGCATTCGAAGGCTCAGGTGCCATTCCTGGGTCATCTGCCCTTCCTGGGCCGGCTGTTCAGCAAGCGCGGGCGCTACAGCGAGCGTTGGCGACTCTACCTGAGCCTGTCGGCGAAGATCATCCTCTACGACGAAGAGGAGGCGATGCAGTGAGCTCGACGCGAGGAAACGACATGCGCATACGTTCCGCTATGGTATCAGTGCTGCCCTCACTGGCCGTGTTCCTGGCCGCGATGGCCTTCCCCCTGGGCGCCGCCGAATCGGATCCGCCGCCCGAGCAGGGCGCCGAGGGCGCCGAGAGCGGCGAGGGCGAGGCCACCGCGAACGAGCAAGAGAAGGCCGAGGCCCTGCTCAGTGATCTGCGCAAGGAGGGCGAGCTCCTGCGCAAGGGCCGCGCCGCCGCCGCTCAGTACCATTACATGCAGGGCATGAAGGCGCGCGAAGCCAGCCGCTTCACCCTGGCGATGCAGCATCTCAAGCGGGCGGTCGACTACATGCCCGACAACGAGGAGTACCGCGAGGAGTTGCAGCTCACCGCGACCCTGGCGGGCGTCGAACGGTCCCCGACCGGCGTACACATCAACCGGGTCAACGAAGAGATCCGGGTGCGCCAGGAGCAGTTGTGGGTCGAGATCCTCAACCGCATCAAGGAAGGCGAGGCCCAACTCACCGAGGGCAAGTTCAACCAGGCCCAGATGTCCCTCGAGCAGGCGCGTACCCGACTCGAAACGCTGCCTTTCCCCGATGAGCGTCGGCCGAAGTACATGCGCCAGGTCGAGCGTCTGCTCGCCGCGACCGCCGAGCGCCGCCGCGCCTACAACATCGAGCGCCAGGGCGACCAGGCGCGCCTGGCCGAGGAGCGCGCTCAGGAGCGCCGGCGCTACGAGCTCAAGCTCGAGCAGGACCGTATCGACGCCATGCTCCGTCGGGCGATGAAGGCCAAGGAGCGGCGTGATTATGACAAGGCGATCCTGCTCGCCGAAAAGGTGCTGCGCATCAACCGCGCCAACACCATGGCCCATGGGCTGATCTCCACCGCGCGTCGCGAG
>JBEPXK010000217.1:0-6620 GCA_041641915.1 Planctomycetota bacterium | reverse complement strand
CTGGAGCTCTGAGGGTCCCGTCAGATGTGAGGCTTCTCTCAGAGGGGGCGCTGCCCCCTCGCGCCTTCGGCGCATACCCCCACGGCCTCGGTCGGGGTTCGCGGCCTCCGGCCGCGTTTTCTGCGGGCCTACGGCCCATTTTTGCAGAAAACCACCCCTCGGTCGGCCGACCCGTTGACGACGATTCTTGCCGTGCGAAGGTGCTGCGCGAGCTCTGAGGGACCCGCGAAACGTGAGGCTTCCCTCAGAGGGGGCGCTGCCCCCTCGCGCCTCGGTCAACCCGTTAACGACGGTTCTTGCCGTTCGACGGTGCTGGCGGCGCAAGTCCGGTTCAGCGCCCCGGCGCCACGTCTGCGCGATCCGCGATCGCCGCGTACAGGTCGTCCGCGGCCTGCGTGGCGCTGCGCCCCGCGGTGTCGATGCGGATCGGCTCCCGGTCCCAAGCGCGATAGTCGCGCTCGAGCACCGCGTCCCAATCTGGTGGCGCGAGGCCTGGCACGTCGCTGCTGCGCGATTCGACCCGCCGGCGATGCTCCTCCGGATCGCTGCAGACGATCTCGATCGCCACCGCCGTCGCGCCGACCGCCGTCGCACTGCGAGCCCACTCCGCGCGCGTCAACGGCCAGGGGTTGACGCAATCGGCGATGACGTCGAGCCCCAGCGCCAGATTGTCGCGAGCGATGCGCTGGCACAGGCGATAGCCCTCGCCGCCGACCTGGCAATCGCAGAGGTCGCGCAGCGCCTGCTCGACGGTATCGATGCGCAGATGTACGGCCGGCAACCGGCGCGCGAGCAGGCGCGCGAGCGTGGTCTTCCCCGTGCCCGGCAGACCGGAGAGGATCAACAGACGACCGGCAACCTCGACGTGCATCGCCGCACGCTAGCCAGACGCGGCAGCGTGGCAATCCGCCCCACAGAGAGCGGCGCAGAAGGCTTGCCACGCTCGCTTGCACCGCTTCGCGCGGCGCGAGGCTGGACCAAGCAGCCTCAACGCGCCGCAGGGAGCGACGGTAGGCGATCGGCAGGGAGGTGATCATGCGTGTGGCGGTCTGGTGTCTGGTCTTGGCCTGCGGCGGCGGGGTCGCCGCGAGCGAGACAACGGAAAACGACGCGGTCTCGTCGCTGATCCCAGCGCTCGAGTCGGCCGACGGAGGCCGACGCATCGCCGCCTCGTTCGAGCTGCGCGAACAGGGCGCCGCCGCGGAGCCGGCGATACCGATTCTCGCCCGCTGCCTCGGCGACAAGTACTACGACGTCCGGCGCAATGCCGCCGCCACGCTCGGCGCCATCGGCGAACCAGCGCTCCCGCCGCTTATCGCCGCACTGCAGGAACGGACCTACTACCGCCCCATGTACGCCGCCGAGGCCCTGGGCCTGATGGGGCCCACCGCCGGATCGGCAGCGGCTGACCTCGGCGCGTTGCTGCTGCGTCGTGAGCACGCCGACCACGCTTCGCGCCGCTGGGCGGCCTGGGCCCTGGCGCAGCTCGGCGAACACGCCAAGCCGGCGCTCGATCAGCTGATGACCTTCCTCGAACAGCAACCATCGGGCCTGGCCGCGCGCTACGCCGCCACCGCCATCGGCAACATCGGCCCCGACGCCCGCGCCGCGCTGCCGCTGTTGCTCGAGCGCATGACAGAGAACCCGGCAGCCAAACGTGCCATCGGCCAACTCGGCCCCGCGGCCATCGACGCGATGCTCGAGCAGGCCAGGGCCGAGACCGACAAGAAGGCGGTCTGGGCCCACATCGACACGTTGGCCTCCTTCGGCGAACAGGGCGAGCCAGCGGTGGCCTGGCTGATCACCGAGCTCGATCCCGGCCGCGACCAATGGTTCGTGGCCCATACCGCCGCGGCCCTCGGCCGCATCGGGCCCAGCGCGGCCGTAGCCGCGCCCACGTTGGCCACCATCGCCACCAAACACGACTACGCCGACGCCCGCCGCCAGGCCTGCATCGCCCTCGGCCGTATCGGCGTCGATGACGCGCCCACCCGCGCTGCGCTCGAACAGGCGACCAACGACGCGGATGACCAGGTCGCCGCCGCCGCCCGCACCGCGCTCGACGCGCTCACCGCCGGAGACTGAGCTCCCCCTCCGGCGCCACCGCACCATGACCCGGACCCGCCGCCACAGCAGCGCCGCCGCAGAGCGCTGGGCGCGGCGCGCAGAACGCTGGATACCGACGCCAAACGCATGCGCCGCCAGGAGAGCCCCATGCATCCGCCTGCCGATCGCCCCCGCTGGCTCGCCTGGCTCGAACGTCTCGCCCGCCCGGTCCTTGAAACCGCGGCCGCCGGCGAACTGGCGACCGTCCTCCCGCAGGACGTGCACCCCGATGCCCCGGCCCGGCCGGCGGAAACCACGCCGCTGGAGGCCTTCGGCCGCACGCTCGCCGGCATCGCACCGTGGCTGGCCCTGGCGGAGGTGCCGGCGGACGAGATCGAGCTGCAGCACGAACTACGCGCGCTGGCCCTGACCGGGCTCAAGCGCGGCTGCGACCCATCAGACCGGGGCTGGCTGGTCTTCGATCGTCACCAGCAGACGCAGGTCGATGCGGCTTTTCTGGTCCATGGCCTGTTGCGAGGGCGTACGGCACTGTGGGAACCCCTGGGCCAGGACGAACGCCAACGGGTGCTCGACGCGCTGGCGCTGCTGCGCGATCGCAAGCCCTGGCCGAACAACTGGCTGCTGTTCAGCGGGCTGGTCGAAGCCTGGCGCGCGAGCGTGGGTGCCGACCACGATCCGATGCGCATCGATTACGCCCTGATGCAGCACGAGCAGTGGTACGCCGGCGATGGCGTGTACGGCGATGGCCCCCGCTTCCACGCCGACCACTACAACGCCTATGTCATCCATCCGATGCTCACCGACATGCTCGACGCGGTCGCCGACGCCGACCAACGCTGGACGGCGATGCGTGAACGCCACCTGCCGCGTTTCATGCGTTTCGCCGCGATCCAGGAGCGGCTGATCGCACCGGACGGCAGCTGGCCGCCGCTGGGCCGCTCGCTGGTCTACCGCTGCGGTGCCTTCCAGGCGCTCTGCCAGGCGGCGCTGCAGCACCGCCTGCCCGCGCAGCTGCATCCCGCCCAGGTCCGCGCCGCGCTGAGCGCCGCGATCGAACGCAGCCTGGCCCCCGCAGACAGTTGGCGCAACGACGGCTGGCTGGCCATCGGCCTGACCGGCCACCAACCCAGCCTCGGCGAAGCCTACATCACCACCGGCAGCCTCTACCTCGCCTGCACGGTCCTGCTGCCGCTGGGCCTGCCTGCCACCGACCCGTTCTGGTCCGCCCCCGCACGTCCCTGGACCGCCCGCCTCCTGTGGGATCAGGCAGCCGATCTCCCGGCGGACCACGCCCTGCGCGACTGACAGCCGCTCGGACCAGGGGTTGGAGCGTAGGGCGCCAGCTCCATTTGACACAGCGTCACGCAATATGCCGCATGTCTCCATTCGGACACACGGCACAACAACACCCTGTCGGAGTGCAGGTATTCGATTGACGGATAGAGAGGATCCGATCATGCACGCCCGTTGTATCCCCCTCACGACCATCATCTGCTGTGTCGGCCTTGCCGTGGCCCAGGGAAGCGAGGTGCCGCTCGGGCATCCCGATTTCCGACCCTCGCCGGAACAGCCGATCGGCTGGCGCGGCGACGGCAGCGGCGTATTTCCCGGCGCCACCCCGGTGACCACGTGGGATGGGACCACCGGGCAGAATATCGTGTGGAAGGTGGCGATGCCCCAGTTCGCCACCTCCACCCCCCTGATCATCGGTGACAAGGTGATCACCACCGCCAATCCGCACACCGTCCTCTGCCTGGCGATCGAAGACGGCGAGCGCCTGTGGCACAACGCCACCGACCCCGTGCTCATCGCCTGCAAGGGCGACGAAGCGAAGGCCCAGCAGATCCGCGAGCTCTACCAGACCTATACCAACCATGTGGCGACGAAGAAGAACGCGAAGAAGTCGCTCGATGAGATCGCCAAGGAGCATCCCGAGGTGCTCAAGCTCAAGGCGTTCGGCGCCGAGATCGGCAAGAAACATCTCTGGGGCAAGCGCGAGTGGGAGATGGACGCCGGTTTCTTCCGCAATTTCGGCCTCGCCCCACAGAGCTACGGCAACGCCATCGGCCGCACCTTCCCCACCCCGATCAGCGACGGCACACACGTCTACCTTATAACCGGGATGAACTCCGCCGCCTGTTACGACCTCGCCAGCGGCGAGACCGTGTGGCTGCGCTTCTTCGGGGAGCTGCCCGGCAACAGCAAGATCAGGACCGAGCGGATGACCGCCTCGCCGGTGCTCGCCGATGGCGTGCTGGTAGCCCGTCAGGGCATGTACATCCGTGGTCTCGACGCCGCCACCGGCAAGGACCGCTGGGTCATCGACCTCGAAGAGCAGCAGGCGCCCTACGAGGCCCACGACAAGCTGGTCGGACGCGATGGTCGTCAGGCCCACTGCGGCAGCGGATCGCCCATCCGCATGGAAGTCGGCGGTCAACTGGTGGTGGTCACAACCGAGGGCCAGGTGATCCGCCCGACCGACGGCCGTATCCTCTGCCCCTACATCGGCGCGATGGCCAACGTCGGCGGGCACACGCCAGTGTGCGATGATGACAACGACATCGTCTTCATGTTCGACTACCAGTCCGGCGGCGGCGGCTGCACCACCGACAAGACCTGGGCGGTGAAGCTGACGGCGCAGGGCTCCGACCGCATCGTCGGCGAGGTGCTGTGGTCGACCGATGCGATCGGCAATACCGAAGGCAGCCCGCTCTTCTGGCAGGGCATTCTGTTCAACAACGGGCTCGACGCGGTCGATCCGATGACCGGTGAACCGCTCGCGCTCGACATCAGCGCCAACGCCGGTGGTTACAACAGCCCTGCAGTCGCCGGTGGCCATATCATCACTTCACGCAGGGGCGTGTACTCGGTCATCGCCGCCGACCCGCAGGCGCGCCAGTTCCGCAAGGTGGCTGACAACCGCCTGTTCAAGACCGTCGACAAGAAGGACAAGACGGCCCGCAAAGCCCTCCGCAACGAGCAACGCGAACGCGCCCTTGCTGCCGTTGAGCAGGGCATCATCGGCTTCCTCGGTCGCATGCCGGGACACGGCGGTTGGACCACCACCTACGGTTCGAGCCCCTTCTTCGCCGGCAACCGGTTCGTGGTCCGCACCCGGACCCATCTGTACTGCATCGGCGATTCCAAGGTGCCCTACAACGGCGGCAACTGACCCCAACCGGGCGCGGCGACCCGGGACGGTTCGGCGGCGCGCCCGGCCATCAGCCGAGCTGCTCACTTTCGCGACGAAATCCCATGAGGGATCCGGGCTAGCGGGAGGTACAGCTGCGCATCGTCGCTGAGCCACCGGGCATGGCGTCCACCTTTCTCGCTTTGCCGTTGCGCCGATGCCGCACGATTCAGCCATGCCTGTTTCCCTGCCATGGCCCCCGACACGTCGCCTCGGACGCGCGCTCATCATTGCCGCACTGCTCCTCCGCGGCCTGGTCGGCGCCGCCGAGACGACCGATACCACCGCCCTCCATCAGCGCGGCCTGGACCAACTCCGCGCCGGCGAGCACGCCGCCGCTGCCACGACCTTCACCGAACTGCTGCAGATCGAGCCGGCCCACGCCACGGCCCACTACAACCTCGCCTGCGCCCGCGCCCTCCAGGGCCAGCACGAGCAGGCCCTGGCCAGCCTTGAGCGGGCCGTGGAGCACGGCTACCGCGACCTGGCCCATCTGCGCCGCGATCCCGACCTGCAATCACTGCACCAGCTCGATGGTTTCGCCGCGCTCTGCCAGGACCTGACCGAACGCACCAGACCGCGTTACGAACCGGGCGCGCCGATACCGGGCATCCGCAGCGTCGAAGGCGATCCCGACGCGGGCCTGCGCTATCGCCTGCGGATCGGCACCAGCGCCAGCGCGGAACAGCCCCACCGTCTGATCATCTGGCTCCATCCCTCAGGCGCTTCCGCCAACCGTCACGTAGAGCCCCTCGCCCCGACCTTCGCCGCGCACGGCCATGCCCTGCTGGTCTTCACCCAGAAGCAGTGGCGCGGCTGGACCGAAGCCGAAGGCAAGGCGGCCCTGAACACGCTCGCGCATCTCGCAGCCGCCGAGCCGGCGGTGGACGTGGAGCGACCGTTGCTGATGGGTTACAGCGCCGGCGGCCAGCAGGCGCTGAAACTGTGGCATGCCGAACCCGAGCGCTTCGGGGGCCTGCTGCTCAACGCCGCCTACCCGATCATGCGCAAGGGCCCCGGCTACGAACTGATCACACCCCCGGCCGCGGCCACCACCCCGATCCTCGTCCTCAGCGGCAGCGAGGACAACGGCACCGCCCTCTGGCGCAAGCACCTCCCCGACTGGAACGACCAGGGCCTGCGCGTGCGGCTGCACGAGGTCCCCGACAGGGGGCACACCTTCCTTTTCGCCGGCCCGGCGATGGCGACCGTCACCGAGTGGCTGGCCAAGGTGGGCCTCCGCCCACAACCCAAGGGTTGAGCATAGGGCTCCGGCCCACCTTTCTGCTCTTCCATGACGGGTCCCTCAGAGCTCCAAACCTCGGTGCCGCCAGCGAGTGGAGCACAGCCAGGCTTGGCTGGG
>JBEPXK010000216.1:0-6627 GCA_041641915.1 Planctomycetota bacterium | reverse complement strand
CGCAGAAAACCACCCCTCGGTCGGCCGGTCGCCCAGCCAAGCCTGGCTGGGCTCCACTCGCTGGCGGCACCGAGGTTTGGAGCTCTGAGGGACCCGTCAACCCTGCGGCTATCAGAGGGGGCGCTGCCCCTCTGCCTGAAGATAATCGCGCAAATATACCGTGAAATACTGCTGCATGATCCCCGCCTGGTGCGCGGTGATCGCCTGGCGCTCCTCGCTGATCCCGCTCGCTTCGGCCCAGGCGCAGATGGTGCCGGGGATCTGGACCACGGCGTGCCAGACGCCGGGCTCGATCACGTACCACGATTGCGGCAGCATCGGCAGCGCGGTCGGGGCCTCGGGTCGTTCACCGGCGCCGGCAAGGACCACGATCGCGCGACCCTGCAGCAGCACCCCCGCCTGGCGACCGCCGAGATTGCGCGCCAGTTCGGTGGTCGATTCCGGCAGGCGGTCAGGGCTGGGGTTGGTCAGCCCGAGCTGCCAGGGGGCGGGCGGATCGTTGACGCTGCCCTCGGCAACGCGCACGTAGCCCTGCTGGCGGCTGCGCCCCACCGTCAGCTGATCGGTGACCACCTTCTCCAGCAGCAGCGGGCGCCGTTCCACCGCGTAGGCGAGGATCCGCGCGATGACCGCGTCGGGGGCAAGACCGTCGGTAGCGATGCGTACCGCATCGTCGGCGACGCGCAGCGCGCCGACTGCGCGCTGGGTGTCGAGCTCGTCGCGGCGCGCGATGGCGGCGGTGACCTGCTCCAGGTCGGGCCGTTGCTCGTCTTCGCTCCAGTCGCGCAGCCGCCGGCGGGCGCGCTCCTCGGGGCTGGCGTCGAGGTAGATCTTCAGCGGCGCGTGGGGGCAGATGACGGTGGTGGCGTCGCGGCCCTCGAGCGCGGCGTCGCGATCGGCGATGATCGCCTGCTGCAGCGCGACCAGATGCTCGCGGCAACTGGGGTTGTTGGCCACCCGCCAGATCTCAGCGGTGACCGTCGCGGTGCGGATGCGATCGGCGACGTCGCGACCATCGAGCCGCACCCGGCCGGCGGCATCGAAGTCGATCCGCCGGTCGGCCACCCAGGCCGCGACCGCCTCGGCGTCGTCGAGCGCGACGCCGGAGTCGAGCAGGCCGACGGTTGCGGCGCGATACATGGCGCCGGTGTCGAGATAGAGGATACCCAGGCACTCGGCCACTCCGCGGGTGACCGTGCTCTTGCCCGCCCCGGCGGGGCCGTCGATGGCGATGACCATCGGCTGGGTACCGACCGGATCGCCGGTGTGTTCAGCCATCGTTCCCCCTGCGTGCGGCGGCGACGAAGCGGGCCATGCGACCGTGGTCCTTGACCCCCGGCTCGCCGGCTTCCACCCCGCTGGCGGTATCCACGCCCCAGGGGCGCAGCGCCGCGGCCGCGGCGACGTTCTCGGGCGTCAGCCCGCCGGCGAGGATCACCGGACGCCCTAGCTCGCATCCGGCGAGCAGGCCGTGATCCCAAGCGGTACCCGTGCCGCCGGACAGGCCGGGGACGTGGGCGTCGAGCAGGTAGGCGTCGGCCGGGTAGTCGGCGATCGCCGCCAGGCTCGCGGCGTCGCGGATCGCAAAGGCCTTGATCACCGGGTAGTGCTCGCGCAGGCGCTCGGCGAACTCCGGCGGCTCCTGGCCGTGGAGCTGGACCACCTGGCAGCGCGCGGCGCGCATGGCCGCGAGCACGGCCTCGGCATCGGCGTCGACAAACAGGCCGACCGCGGCGCAGAAAGGCGGCAGCTGCGCCGCCAGGCCCCGGGCGTGCTCGGGGCTGATACGCCGAGGGCCGCGGGCGAGGTTGAAGCCGCAGGCGTCGACCCCGGCGGCGACCGCCGCGGTCACGTCGGCCGGCCGGGTCAGCCCGCAGACCTTGACCCGGATCACGCCAGCGCTCCGCGCAGGCGTTTGAGCGCGGTGGCCGGATCGCCTGCGCGCATCAGGGTCTCGCCGACCAGCACCGCGTCGATCCCCGCCTCCTCGAGCCGGCGGCAATCGGCGCGATCAGTGATCCCGCTCTCGCTGACCACCACCTGCGCGCTCGCACGCAACGCCGGAGCCAGGGTGAAGGTGGTGGCGAGATCGACGCTGAAGTCGTTGAGATCGCGGTTGTTGACGCCGATCAGCTCGAAACCGAGGGCCACGGCGCGGGCCGCTTCGTCGGCGTCGTGGACCTCGACCAGCACGTCGAGGCCGCAATCGCGCGCGAAACCGTCGAGATCACGCAGCTGACCATCCTCGAGGCAGGCGACGATCAGCAGGATGCAGTCCGCCCCGGCGACGCGGGCCTGGGCCACCTGCCGCTCGTCGAGGATGAAGTCCTTGCGCAGCAGGGGCAGGTCCACCGCGGCCCGCACCGCGACCAGATCGTCGAGCGTACCGCCGAACCAACGCTCATCGGTGAGCACCGACATGCAGCTCGCGCCACCGAGAAGGTAGTTGTAGGCGTTGAGCACCGGATCGTAGTCGCTTCGGATCACCCCTTTGGAGGGGCTGGCCTTCTTGCTCTCGGCGATCACCCGGATCGCCGCGCCGGCGGGGCGTTGCAGAGCGGCGGCGAAGCCGCGACAGGGCGGCAGGCCTTCGAGCACGCGACGGTCGACCGGAGCCAACCGCGGCAACTCATCCCGGCGTTTGCCGGCCACGATCTCGTCGAGGATCATGGGCAACGAGCTTAGGCCTGACCCGCTTGCCGCAAGCGCGCCGGCCCGGCGCTTCCCCCGCCCGCCGCAGGGCTACAACCGATGCCATGGACGAACAGAGCCCCGCCGGTCTCTACGCCAACCTGCGCGAACTGCTGGCGATCGACCGCGACCTCGGCGTGCAGATGATTGCCCGGCCGGGCGGAACCGAGTCGACGCCACATGATGGCCCCCCCGCCCGACCAACGCCCGCCCGGCCAGCAGGCCCCCACCCCGCCCGGCCGACCGCCACGCCCAACCAACGGCCGACCACCCTGCCGCCGAGCGCGGACGCCCATCTCGCTGATCTGCCGACCGCGGGCCCGGCCGGCGAACGCCTGGCTCGGATCGCCGAGCGCATCGCCACCTGCGACCGCTGTCCGCTCTGCGCCGGGCGCACCCACACCGTGCCCGGCGAAGGCAACGAGCAGCCGCAGATCATGTTCATCGGCGAGGGCCCCGGCGCCGACGAGGACCGCCAGGGCCGCCCCTTCGTCGGCGCCGCCGGCCACCTGCTCGACAAGATGATCACCGCCATGGGCCTGCGCCGCGACGAGGTCTTCATCGCCAACATCATCAAATGCCGGCCGCCGGGCAATCGCACGCCCGAGCCGGCCGAGATGGCCGCCTGCCTGCCTTACCTCGAGCGCCAGGTCGACGCCCTGCAGCCGGCCGTCATCTGCACCCTGGGTAACGTGCCGCTGCGCGCGCTCACCGGCGACCTGCGCCGCGGCATCACCCGCGCCCGGGGCACCCGCTTCACCTGGCGCGGCATCACCTGCCTCGCCACCTTCCATCCCAGTTACCTCCTGCGCAATCCCGCCGGCAAGAAGCCGGCCTGGGAGGACCTGCAGCAGGTGCTGCGGATCATCGGCCGCGAACCGCCCCCGCGCGGCGGGTGACCCGTCGACCGCGGCCGCACCGCGGTTCAGAGCACGTTGGCCGCCTGCTCGCGCATGCGCTCGAGCACCGATTTGGCCTCGACCACGATGGCGGTAAGTGCGGCATCGTTGGCTTTGGAGCCGACGGTGTTGACCTCGCGACCCATCTCCTGCAACAGGAATTCGATGCGCTTGCCGACCGCGCCCTCGCCGGCGAGGGCGGCGGCGAACTGCTCGGCGTGGCTCGCGAGACGATCGATCTCCTCGGTCACGTCGACCCGATCGGCGTAGAGCGCGAGCTCGCGCACGATCTGGGCCGGATCCAGCTGCGCCCGCTCAGCGAGCAGGGTCTCCAGGCGCTGTTCGAGCCGTTCGCGATAGCTCGCGACCCGACCGGTGGCCAGCTTCGCCATCGTGTTCCGGCAAGCGGTGAGCTCGGCCAGCATCCGCTCGAAAGCCTGGCGCAGATTGGCCCCCTCCTGGAGGCGCATCTGTTCGCAGGCGGCGAGCGCCCGGTCCACCGCGGCGTCCACCGCGGCGGCGAGCTCGCTCTCGTCGACCGCCCCGCCGGAGAACCGCGCCACCGCCTCCAGCCGCGGGGCCGGCGCACCAACGCTCTCGGCGATCTGCTTGAAGGCGAGGTAGGTGCGCCGCAGGGTCTCCGGCTCGCATCCGGCGGCGCCCCCGCTGGCGCGATCGATGCGCACGCTGATCGAGCCGCGGCCCAACGCGCTGCCCACCCGTCGGCGAACGGCTTCCTCGATCGCGAGGTCGCCGAATTCGCTGCGGACATGGACCTGGCAGCGCTTGTTGTTCACCGCGGCGACCTGGACCCGGATCGGCCCCGCGGGGCCGTCGACGGTGGCGTTGCCGAAACCGGTCATCGAATGCATCGGTCGACCTCCTCTGGGCCGGCCAGATCATCGCCAGCAGACGGCAATGCAAGCCAATGGCATCGCAGGCCCACCGGTGGTGCTCCGCTATACCCGCAACGGTGGCGTCGCGGAGCTCGTCCTCGCAGGTAATGGCCTGGTCCGAGCCAACGCGAAGCAGCGAGGATCGGGGTCCGCGCGGCGTAGCGCCTCGTGGTGACAGGCGGGCCGTCTGGCGGTCCGGGGGGCAGCGCCCCGCTACGCGTCGTCTTCGTCGGTCGACTTGCGCTGCAGCCGGCGCGAGGTCTGCTCCCGCCGCATCCGCGTCAGGCGGCTGGTGATCGGCTCGTGGATCGGCTCGCCCTCTTCGAGCAGCGAGTCGGCAAGATCGAAGTCGCCACGCCGCATCGCCTGTTCGGCGTAGATCGCGCGGGTGCGGATGGCGCCGTCGTGAGCGCGCACGTTGCCGACCCACAACGCCAGGGCCTCTTCGAAGCAGAACTGGGCCCGGGCGAAATCCTCGTAGGCGCCGGAACGACGCGCGCGCGACAGACAGCTCTCGCCACGGGCGCAGAGGGTCTCGCTCTCGCGATGGCGCTCGGCGGCCCGCAACGCGGCCGCGAACTCGGTGACCCCGGCGTAGCGGTCCGTGGGCTCGGTACGCATCGCATGCAGAGCGATGTCCAGCCATTCGCGCTGCGCCGACGGCACCGGCTCGGCCGGCTCAACGATATGGTTGTGCGCCGCGCGCTCGAGGCAGTCGTGCACCGAGGACGGCGCGCAATGCGGCCCGTAATGCGGCGGGTGCCCGGTGAGGATCTCGAACAGGATGCCGCCGAGGAGGTAGATGTCGGTGCGCTCATCGACCTCGTCGATGCAGCCCCGAGCCATCTCCGGCGCCATGTAGCTGGGGGTGCCGACCAGCGAATCGGGATGATCGCGCGGCCCGTCCTGGATCCGGGCTGAGAGCCCCCAATCCATGACCTGGACCTCACCGAAATCTCCGAGCATCACGTTGGCCGGTTTGAGATCGCGATGCAGCACGCCACGCGAGTGGGCGTAGGCCACCGCATCGCAAACCTTGCTCAAGGCGTCGAGGTTGCGGTCGAACTCCAGCTCCTTGATGATCCGCGACCAGGTGGCACCCATGATCGCCCGCATCGAGTAGAACAACCGGCCGTTGGTATCGACCCCCATCTCGTAGATCGGGATGATGTTCGGGTGGCTCAGGCCTCCGGTGACCTGCGCCTCGGCCACAAAGCGGGCGCGATCGTAGGCACTGGCCTTGCGCGCGATGCGCTTGAGCGCCACCATCCGACCAACGCCGGCCTGCCGTGCGAGATACACCCGCCCCATGCCGCCACGCCCGAGAACCTCCAGCAACTGATAGTCTCCCCCCGGCTCACGATCGATCACCCGCATCCGCTGCTTGAGATCATCCCCCCCAGGCACCATCAACGACGGATCGCCGCAATCCACCCGCACCGTGGCCGAGGACGGATCCGCCTCGGCCAGGGCCGCGGTGTCATGCAGGGCATCGAGCCAGAGGTGGGAGACCTCGTCTGCGCTTCCGGAAAGAGACATGGACCAAGCAGTATACGCAGACGACCCGGCAACACCAGCGCCAGTCACAGCAGCGCTCCGCAAACCCGACGTACGTCGGCCCCAGGCGGACAGCGCACCATCCGCATCCGCAGCGGCACCACAGGCATATCGCCATGCGGCCGATCGAGACCTGCGCCGGGTGACAGCAACCACGACAAGGGCCTCGGACAGACCTCGTCGTGAACGCACAACGACGGGGGCGGGGCAAGCGCAGAGAGTTTGGCAGCGGGCCACCAGCCATCAGCCTGGGCCATCGAGTACCGAAGCACCCCTGCGGGCCCCGGCCCCGCACGCAGGGTGTCGTGGGCCAGGTGATCGGCGACCGACGCGCACGATGCTCGTCAAGCCAGGCGGAACGCTTGGCGCACTGCGCCGCGGCCTCACGGCGCACCAGCAGAGCCTCAAGGCCGAGACGGACGGGAATGCGCGCCAGGCCGCGCCGCGCCACCTCGGCATCATCCCACGGCCCGCCCGGTCAGGAGGCAGCCGAAGCACCAGATGCACGTGGTTCGACAGAATGAGTGAAGAGAACAGACAAAGAGAACCGAAGAGATCAGGTACACTTGTCCTGCTATTGTCAG
>JBEPXK010000215.1:1512-6637 GCA_041641915.1 Planctomycetota bacterium | reverse complement strand
CGAACCCCGACCGAGGCCGTGGGGGGCGGAGGCGGCATCGCGCAGCGATAGGTGGCCCCGGTGGGGCCACCGGCCGACGCAGCGCAAGCGCAGCCCCGCAGCGAAGCGAGGAGCAAGCGCAGCTGGGGTGCGCCGAAGGCGCGAGGGGGCAGCGCCCCCTCTGAAGGAAGCCTCATATCGCTTCGCTACAACCCGCGCAGCATCGCTCACGCCACGAGTTGGATCGTGGCTGAAGACTGTTCAGGAATCGTTGGCGATGCAGTGCAGGCCGTTGGAGTCGCGGAAGTACATGACCCGGCCATCGAAAACGGCCGAGGCGATGAAGTCGCGAAAGCCGTGGTCGAATGAAGCCACCTCGGTGTAGCTGCGGCCGGTGCGGTAGATGGTCAGGTTCTTCTTGCCGAAGCAGTAGATGAGATCGCCACCCAGGACGAGGCTGGAGTAGCTGGCCTTGGGGCCGTCGTTGTCATAGACGACCTTCCCCGTGTCAGCCTCGAAGCAGCGGCCGCCAGCGACGTAGACCAGACCGTCGTGAACGATATGCGAGGCGCCGATGCGCCCGCCGGTCGGCTGCCACCAGAGCTCGCGCGGTTGCGAGCCGGAGAGATCCACGGCCAGCATCAGGGTGTTCTCGGTGCCATGGGTGATGGGCGTGCTGCCGTCGCCCTTGTTGTAGTGATTGCTGAAATAGGCCACGTCCTCGTGCAGCACCACGGTCGCGCCCCAGTTGTGTCCGCGGTAGTCTGAGCTCCCCTTGCGCCCGAACAGCTGCTCCTTGTCCCACAGGATCGTGCCGGTGGCGGCGTCGAAAACCAGACCGCCGGAGGAGATGATGTAGGGGGTGCCGTCGCGGAGGAACGGCACGAGTCCGCCCTGGGTGATGGCTCCCTTGAAGGAATACAGCTGCTGACCGGTCTCGGCATCGAAGCCGTGATAGCGACCGCCCGATCCGCTTGCGGTATAGGTCACCAGATAGCGCCCCGCGAGACAAGGCGAGGCGGCGCTGCCATGAAAGCGGCCACCCACCTCCACGGTGGTGATCCACCGGCGATTGCCGACGAGGTCGTAGCAGGCGACCACGCCGTTGCCGCCGGCGAACCAGACCCGGTCGCCGGTGGTTACCGGCGTCATGCAGGTCCAGCCGTAGGTTCCGATCCAGTTCGGAGAGTGCGGCTCGCCGCCTGAGCCCGCGTCAGCCAGGGAGTTGGTGCTGCGCCAGAGCTCGCGGCCGCTGCGCTTGTCGACGCAGACCAGGCTGTTCGGCTCCGCACAGACGAAGACCTTGTTGCCGTTGATCACCGGCGAGGCGTTGCTGCCGTCTTTCAGGGGTAGCGTCCAGAGCCGGTTCGCGCCGCTGGCGGACCAGGCGGTCGGCGGCGCGGCTGTGATGAAGCGGCCGGTGTAGTCGCCACGGAAGGCGAAGACATCGAAGTTCTTGTTCACGCCGGCCGCGTCGAGCATGGTGTCGATCTCCGGCTGCAGGCGCACACGCCGCGGCAAGCGGCGCAGAAAGCGGCCGGCCTCGTTCTTCTTGCCGGTCGCCAGATAGGCGCGCGCCAGAGCCACGTGGTCGTCGGTGGTAAAAGTGGCATGGGCAGACCAGGCCCGCTCGAACTCGCGCACAGCGGCAGCGGTGTCGTCCGCCGCAAGGGCCTTGCGTGCCGCAGCCAGATACTCGGGCCCTTTCGGGTCGTAGGCGAGATCAACGTCGACCTGGTCGGCGACGTCCTGCCAGCGTTTGCGCGCTGCCGGATCGAGGTCCGCCACCTGCACGTGCCACGCGCGTGCGAGCCCGCTGCGTAGCGGCTCTTCGAGCTCATCCGGGTCGCAGGTTTCGATATAGGCCGCCAAATCATCGATGTAGCCCGGCCGGGCCGCGTTCTCCTTGCTGGCGACCAGCCGCCCGCGCAGGCCATCGATTGCCGCCTGGGCCATCTGCGCCTCACGCAACACCAAGGCCAGGGCCGGATCGTTACGCAATTTGTCGGGAGCAGCGCTCAGGGCCGTGATGACCTCGCTGTAGGCACCGTCCTCCACTCGGCGCCGGGCCGCCCGCTCCTGTCGGTCGTATTCGGTCCGGTACTCGATGGATGCGATCTCGTCGGCCGTGATCGGATCGCCCTCACCACGGCTCCCGGAGCGGAAGCGCAGGTCGTCGCCGTCCACCCGCAGGTAGCCGTGGCGCTTGGCACCGTCGACCTTGACCAGCTTCACCCGGCACCAGGTCGCTGGCAAAGCGACCTCCAGTGCCTCCGCCACGCCGGGCACGGGCAACTCCAGCGGCTCGGCGGCCACAGCCGGGATCAGCGCCCCTCCCAGAACCCAGACCACCGCAGCAAACCAGAACCAAGCCATAGCACACCTCATGGTCTGATACGATCACAAAGGCGATGCGTTACGATCTATTGCCGGGTCCTTCAGAGGGGGCGCTGCCCCCTCGCGCGCTCACGCGCACCCCAGCGGCGCTTGCTCCTCGCTTCGCTGCGGGGCTGTGCTTGCGCTGCGTCGGCCCGGTGGCCCCACCGGGGCCGGCTATCGCTGCGCGATGCCGGTTCCGCCCTGCGGCCCATTTTCGCAGAAAACCAACCCTCGGTCGGCCGACCCGTTGACGACGATTCTTGCCGTGCGAAGGCGCTGCGCGAGCTCTGCGGGCCCCGTCAATCTCGACTGGTCAGATCGGGTTGGCGGTGGAGCATGGCGACAGGGCGGCTGTCCGCGATTGCCCTGTGGCAACGGTGCCCACGAACGGGTGCCGATGACGGCCATGGCGGCGCTCGATCTCCAGGCGGGGTGTTCACCGGTCTGCCGCGCGTATCGCCTGCAGTAGTCGTGTTTCGATGAGCCCGAGGACATCTTTCTCGGAATTCACGATGCCGGCATCGGTGTTGATCTGAAGGGCGATGGTCAGACCGAGAGCGGGATAATGCCGTAGACTGGAAACGTAGCCGGGGATCCATCCCGCATGACCGTAGACCGGTCCGTGTCGGCCACCGGTGACAACACCGATCCCGAGGCCATAGCGGTGACCCGGTTCAGCAGGCGACATCGGCACGGTCGCCAGCAACTCCTCCATGGCAACGCCCGGCACGCCACCCTGGGTGAAGAGGGCCGCGCCCCATGTGGCGAGATCGGGGGATGTGCTGACCAGCCCACCACCGGCCCATTCGACACCGGGGTGCCAGCTCAGCCGCCCCGTATGATCGATGGTCTTCTTCGGGAATCCGAACGGGTTGTCGGGGCACGGGTAGCCGGCGGCGAGCCGCGGCACAGAGCGCCGATTGGCGGGGGCCGTGTCGCCCAGGCTCAGCGGAAGGAGAAATCGGGCGCTGATCTGCTCGAACAACGGCTTCGCGGTCGCCGCCTCGATGGCGAGGCCGGCGAGGATGTAGCCCGTGTCCGAGTACGACCACCCCTGGCCGACCGGGAACAGCGGCGGCTCATCCAGGATGAAGGTGACGAGATCCTCAGGGGTGAATTGGTTGCGGCCACCCGGCCAGGCAGCCGAAAAGGCACGACAGAACCTGGCGGTATGAACGTGGTCCGGGAGCCCGGCCGTGTGTGTCAAGAGATGACGCAGGGTGATCGCGTCGTGGTTTGGCAGGCGCTTGAACCAGGGCGCGTCTGCGAGCCAACGAGCGACCGGCGCATCCAATGACAGGCGTCCTTCCCGATGAAGGACGACGCAGAGGGCGCCGACGAAGCTCTTTCCGATGCTGGCTGCCAGCATCCTGGTGGTCGGTCGCATCGGCCGACCAGCTTCGGTGTCTGACCATCCCGTAGCGGCTGACCCCTGCAGGGCGCCATCCGCCACCCATGCCACGGTCATGCCGGGAAAGGCGTATTCACGGCAGATCTGCTCGAGTTGCTGCTGCACGATCCCGCCGTCGGGATGATTGTGTCGGTGCGATCGACAGCCGGAAGAAACGGTTGCCCAAAGTGCCAGGGCGAGAGCCGGGATGATGGCCTTCATTGGGGCACCACCTCGACCACTGCGCTCTCCCGGCTGAACATGGTCCGCCGGTTGAGCCAGGTCACGATCAGAGCCACGCCAACGAAGAAATAGCTATCGTAGGGTTGCGCGTCCGGCCACAGGGGATTCATCAATTGCAGATGGAAGAAGGCAGCGAGCAGAATGCTGCCCCGCGAACGGTTGACGCTGCCTTCAGTGGGGGCGCTGCCCCCTCGCGCCTTCGACGCGTCCCGGCTGCGCTTGCTCCTCACTTCGCTGCGGGGCTGCGCTTGCGCCGCCTCCGCCTCTCCCGACCTCGGTCGGGGTTCGTGGCCTCCGGCCGCGTTATCTGCGGGACGGCGGCCCATTTTCGTAGACAACCGCTCCTCGTTCGGCTGACCCGTGTTTTTGCCGCGTGAAGGTGCACAGCGAGCGGTGAGGGTTCCGCTATGGTTGAACAGTGGCGTGACGATGACGCTGAGGGCGACCACGCCGATGAAGAAGTGTCCGAAGGACCACCCGCTCTGGGGAACGCCGCTGATCAGGAATGCCGGCAGGTGCCACACCCCCCAGATGATGCCCAGCACCACCGCGGCCCAGATCGGCGCCATACGCTGCTGCAACAACGGCAGGGCCAAGCCGCGCCAGCCTATTTCCTCGACCGGTCCTTTGATGGCCATCAAGAACAAGGTCAGCAGATAGGCGGGCAGCGACGGAAACGGGAACGGATCGTGATAGGCTCCGGGCTTGAGCAGGGCCGCGACGAAGAACACGGCCGGTACGCCGATGAGCAGGAAGACAAACCACGGCCACGACATCCGGAAGAGCAGGAGCCGTCCGAGAAACCTGCGGACGCCAGACAAGCCGGTACGCCACCCGACGATCGCGAGGGCCGAGAGGGCCGGAGCCCACACAGCCAGGTAGAAGAGCGGGTGGCTTCCCGTCAGGGCGCCGAACCACCGGCTCATGGTATCTGGCATGAAGACGTAGCCGGCAAGGACGGCCCAGGCGATGAGGAATGTGAGCACGAGGAAGATGAACAGATCGCGTAAGCGCATGCTTGGTCTCCAGACGGAGGTGGTTGGAAGCGTTGGGTTCTGGCCTGGGGCTGCAGGCCCAGGGGTGGGGAGGAGCGCGACGAGCGACAGCGAGGAAGCCGGGCCCGGAGGGGCGCAG
>JBEPXK010000215.1:0-1502 GCA_041641915.1 Planctomycetota bacterium | reverse complement strand
AGCGATAGGTGGCCCCGGTGGGGCCACCGGGCCGACGCAGCGCAAGCGCAGCCCCGCAGCGAAGCGAGGAGCAAGCGCAGCTGGAATGCGCGTGAGCGCGCGAGGGGGCAGCGCCCCCTCTGAAGGAGGCCTCATCAGAAATGGTATCCGATGAACATGCCCAGGTGGAAAGACTGCGCGTCGTAGAAATCGCAGTTCGAATCCTCGTTGCTCCACGCGCTCAGAGCTCCCAGTTCTGCGCCGGTGATGCCGAAGGGTTCGCGGTAGGTGACGAGCGCGTTGCCGCCCAGGCGAAGATCGTCGCGAGTCGACCCGAACAGAGGATGGGATGCTCGGTGAGTGTCATAGCCGACTTCTGCCCCGAGCGTGATCAGGTACCGCCGCCATGGCACCGTCCAGGCGACGGTCACCGTTGCGGCGTCATAGGCGGCGGCATCGCCATCCAGGTCCGCCCGCTCATATTCCGCGGCGCCCGACAGCTGACCGCCGCCAAGATCGAAGCTGGTCGCGAGTTCGATCCGGTGGGTCAGACCGCTGCGCTGCAGTTCAGGGTGCGCATGACCTGCGCGGTCTTCTTCCACGTCAACCCGCCGAAGGGTGTAGGATGTGGACCAGCGCGTCCCGCCGATGTCCTTCAGCGCCACGGTGCCCCCGAACCGCTCGCGGTCGGTCTCCTCGCGGGGCAGGCCGAGCAGATAGGGGTCGTTCCAGACGCTATCGGAGAAGACATAGCAAGCCTGGATGTCGACCTTCCCCCAGGTGGTCGGCACCGTCACACCCGTAGCCACCCCGTACTCGTCTGACGGCGTCGTCAGATACATGCTGACGCCACGCGGTGCACGCAATCGCAGGTCGAGAAGGGGGTAGAGATCCAGGCCAGCGTCGTACTCGTCGTCTGTCGCAGGGTCGCGAGTCGCCGGTCGATGCTGCGGATCCAAGTTGCTGTTCGTCCAGGTGGCGACGGCCCCAAGGCGCACAGATCCGGTCAAGGACCAGTCCCGAGCACGGGGACGCTCACTGCCTTCGGTGGCCCCGACGGCCTGAACCGCTGAGAGCGCGAGGGCCAGGCCCACGCCTCGTCGGAGTGATGGCTGCCGCCCCAGCGGCAGCGGCTTCGAGCGGCGCGTTGAGCCGAGGGCCGGGGATCTGGCCGGGTTGGTCTCCATCGTGGTCTCCTGCAAGGGTGAGATGGCACCTTACGTACCGACCGACCGTCGGTCAATAAGAAACCGACCGCCGGTCGGTTGCGGCGAGATGGCGGAGGGCGAAGGTGGCATCGCGCAGCGATAGGCCGACGCAGCGCAAGCGCAGCCCCGCAGCGAAGCGAGGAGCAAGCGCAGCTGGGGTGCGCCGAAGGCGCGAGGGGGCGGCGCCCCCTCCAAGGTGGGCCTCCGCCCACAACCCAAGGGTTGAGCATAGGGCTCCGGCCCACCTTTCTGCTCTTACATCAGGGGACTTCGTCCCCCGAACCCCCTGTGCCTCGACAGCTTGTGACAGCGCCT
>JBEPXK010000214.1:0-6639 GCA_041641915.1 Planctomycetota bacterium | reverse complement strand
CCACGGTGCCCGGATTTTCGCAACCACGCCCGACCGCGGGGCCCCGGGAGCGCCGAGCGCCAGCTCGGCAGGACGGCGTGTGTTGGCCAAACTCCGCCCGTACCCGCTCGCCCCTTCCGTGAACCGCCAGCGCAACCGACCAGAGCCGGTGTGGGCTCTGAAGGACGCCATCAGCCTGCCTATTCCCCCGGCACGTCGATCGCCGGCCTGGCCGCGGTGTCGATCAGGCCGGTGGTGGGGCTGCTGGCATTGGCGTAACGCTTGCGCGGGATGCGTCCGGCACGGGCCGCCCAGTAACCGGCGTCGAGGGCCTGGCGCATCGCGCGGGCCATCATCACCGGGTCACGGGCGTGCGCGACGCCGGTGTTCAGCAGCACGCCATCGGCGCCCATCTCCATCGCCACGGTCACGTCGCTGGCGGTGCCCACGCCGGCATCGACGATGATCGGCACCGACGCGCGTTCGATGATGATCTCGATACTGTTGCGATTGAGCACGCCCTGGCCCGAACCGATCGGAGCGCCGGCGGGCATCACCGCGGCGGCGCCGGCCTGCTCGAGTTCGAGCGCGAGCACGGGGTCGTCGGAGGTGTAGACCAGAACGGTGAAGCCCTCGTCGACCAGCACCTTGCAGGCGTCGAGCGTCTGGGTCGGATGCGGCAGCAGGGTCTGCGGATCGGCCAGGACCTCGAGCTTGACCATCTCCGAGATACCCAGCTCGCGGCCGAGGCGCGCGGTACGCAGCGCATCCTCGGCGTTGAAACAGCCGGCCGTATTCGGCAGCAGCTGGTATCGCTCGGGGTCGATGTGGTCGAGCAGGCTGCCGCCGGTGCCGCGCTGATCGAGGTTGGCCCGGCGCACCGCGACGGTGATCACGTCGGCGCCGGAGGCGGCCAGCGCGCGCTCCATCGTCGGGTTGTCGGGGTACTTCCCGGTGCCGACCAGCAGGCGACTGGTGAAGGTGTACGGACCCACCTGCAGCGGCGGGACCGGCGGAATAGCGGTGGTGGTCATGTCCCGGCGGTTGTATGCGCCACCAGCAGCGGGAAAGGGATATCCGCGCCGCGGTCGGCGCAGGCCCGCGATCTTCCCCTTGCCCGTCCCAGCGCGCTCCGGCATAACCACATCGTCTCACGAGGAGCACCCATGGCCCGTATCAGTGTCACCACCAGCTGCACCCCCTGGTGCGAACTGCCCGAGCTGATCCCTGCGATCAAGCAGGCAGGCTACGACGGCGTCGAGCTGGCGCTCAAGCCGCGCGACTACGATCCGGCGCAACCGCCGAACTGCTGGAAGAACAATCCCGCGGTGATCGACCAGGCCGAGGCCCAGGATCAGGCCGCCGCGATCCATGAGCTGCTGGTCGCCAACGAGCTCGCATGCTCCTGCGTCGGCAGCTATGCGATGACCGACGACATCGACCAGATCGCGGTCGGCGTCGAGGCCGCGCGACTGCTCGAATGCGAGCTGCTGCGCGTGCGCGTGCCGTGGTACGCCGGCGAGGCCAGCTATCGCCAGCTGCTCCAGGAAACCCGCGCGGCCTATCGCGACCTCAACCAGATCTCGTTCGAGACCGGTGTCGACAGCCTGATCGAGCTCCATGACAACTCGATCTGCCCTTCGGCCAGCGCGGCCATGCGCGTGCTCGAGGGGCTCGACCCGACCCAGGTCGGCGCGATCTACGATCCAGGCAACTTCCTGCGCGAAGGCCACGAGTCGATCCCCATGGGCATCGACATCCTCGGCGAGTTCCTGCGCCACGTCCACGTCAAGGACACCGCGATCGGCAAGCGCGACACCCCGGCCAAGGGCCAGGGCTGGACCGGCACCAACGTACCACTCGGCGAGGGCGACATGGACTGGGCAGGCATCATCGCCTGCCTCGAGCAACGCGGTTACAACGGCTGGTACAGCATCGAGAACTTCACCGGCATCGACCGCGGCATCGACCGCCTCGCCGACGACGCCGCCTGGCTGCGCGGCCTGTTGAGCGCATGAGCGAGGAGCCCGGCGGCTGGCGCCATCCGCTGCTGCCCCGGGCGCCGAAAACGCGCGAGGAGCGGCTCGAACTCGTTGCGCTCGGCTTCGCCTGGTCGGTCGGCGCGATGGCCCTGGTCCAGGCCTGGGCCACCTGGGGCCGGCTCGACGCGGCCGCGGCACGAATCGCCGAACAAGGCCGGACCACCGGACCGGTGGTGAGCGTGATCCTCGCGCTCGGCGATCTCGGGCACCTGCTGCTCCTGGCGGTGATGACCACCACCGCGGTGCTCGCGGCCTATCGTCTGCACAGCCACGCCGTGCGCATCGGCATCCCGGTGGCGTGCCTCGTGCTGCTGTTCCTCTACGAGATCGGCATCAACGGCATCATCGCCGCCGCCGGCACCTGAACCGACGAACAACGCCCCCCACCGCGTATCGGCACTGCCAGTGCGGGCCAATCACGGACCGCTCGGGGCCACCGTGAACGCGATGCTCGACGCCTGGGCCGATGGCATCCAGCACGCAGCGGCTCGCTGCCATCCGGCGGCTGATCTGCGCGAGCGCCGGGCGCCGGAACGCAAAACGGCCCGGCCGGGATCACCGGGCGGGCCGTCTGCTCCTGCCTTCGTAACGCGCGCTACTTGGCCAGCAGGCTGATGAGGATGCCGGCGGCGACCGCCGAACCGATCACGCCGGCGACGTTCGGGCCCATGGCGTGCATGAGCAGGAAGTTGCGGCGGTTCCACTTCGCGCCCTCGTTCTGGCTCACCCGCGCGGCCATGGGCACGGCGCTGACGCCGGCCGAGCCGATGAGCGGGTTGACCTTGCCGCCGGTCATGCGGCACATCAGCTTGCCGAAAAGCACGCCGACCGCGGTGCCGATGACGAAGGCGACCACACCGAGCAGCAGGATCATCAGCGTCTTGCCGTCGAGGAACTTGTCGCTGCTCATCTTCATGCCGACCGACAGGCCGAGCGCGATGGTCACCAGGTTGATCAGTTCGTTCTGCGCCGCCTTGCTCAGACGATCGGCCACGCCGCATTCGCGCAGGATGTTGCCGAACATCAGCATGCCGACCAGCGGCACGGCATCGGGCAGCAGCAGGATACACAGGCCGGTGGTCACGATCGGGAACACGATCCGCGCCCGCTTCGAGACCGGCTTGGCCTGCTGCATCATGATCTTGCGCTCGTCCTCGTTGGTCAGCGCGCGCATCACCGGCGGCTGGATCACCGGGACCAGGGCCATGTAGCTGTAGGCGGCGACGGCGATGGCGCCAAGCAGATCGGGCGCCAGCCGCGCGGCGGTGTAGATCGAGGTCGGACCATCGGCACCGCCGATGATCGCGATCGCGCCGGCTTCGCGCAGGATCTGCATCGGGGTCATGGTGTCGCCGTAGAACAGTGTCCACCCGACCACGGCGAGGAAGAAGCTGCCGAAGATGCCGAACTGCGCCGCAGCGCCGAGGATGGCGCTCCAGGGATTGGCCAGCAGCGGACCGAAGTCGGTCAGCGCGCCGACGCCGAGGAAAATCAACAGTGGGAATATCCCGGTCTCGATGCCGCCGTCGAAGAAGTACCACAAAAGGCCGCCAGCGCTGTCGGCAGTGGGGGCGTTGCCCATCCCGGCGCCGCCCGCGTTGACGAAGATGCAGCCGGTGGCGATGGTGATCAGCAGCAGCGGCTCGAAGCCCTTGACGATCGCCAGCCAGTACAGCAGCAGGCCGATGCCGATCATGATGTAGTTGCCCAGGGTCATGTTGGCCAGACCCGAAGAGCGGCCGAGGTTCGAGAAGGCGCCGCCGAAGCTCAACGCCTCGTCGACCACCGTGTCGTCGGCCGGGATCCAGATCGGCTGGGCGTGGCCATCTTCCTGCCAGGCGGCATTGGCGAAGCCCTGAATGCGCGCCGCGAGCTGCTCCTGGCCAGCGGGAACCAGCAACAGGCTGAGGCGGGGGTAGACCGGATGGCGCCGCAGGTCGAAACCGCGCACGCCGAGCTCCTGCCAGTGCAGCTCGCCATAGACGGTCTCGGTGTCGGGCAGCGACCAACCGCTACCGTAGATGGTGGTCTCGACCCCCGGGCCGTAGAGTTCGCGCAGGGTCGGCACCAGGGCGCCGGTGTTGCCGGCAGCGTGCTGGGCCTTGTTCCACCCGAAGATCAGGGCCTTGGCTGCCGCACGCTCCTTGGGTAGACGGACCAGACGCTCGGCGCAGTTCTCGATGCCGCCGTCGGCGTCGCGGACCACATCGGGCAGCGGGGGCAGTTCGGGGTCGCTGGCGGCATGGATTCCGCCGGCGACCGCGAGACTCAGCACGAGGAGAATGGCTCGGATCATTCGTCGCAGTCCTTCGCGGGGCGCGGAGCGCTGGTGCGGCCCGCCCAGCGACGGGCGGGCCAGTAGGAGCGGATGCCCCGATTTTCAGCCAATGACAGCCAGGGCGTCGCCCACTGTCACGTCGTCGCCTTCCTTGACGGCGAAGCTGACCAGCTTGCCAGCCTTCGGCGCCGAGACCTCGGTCTCCATCTTCATCGCCTCGAGCACGAGGATGGTCTCATCCGCGGCCACGGTGTCACCCGGGGCCTTGGTGAAGCGCAGGACCTTGCCAGCAAGCTCGGCCTTGATCTCTTCGCCCCCCGCCGATGCGGGTGCGGCAGCGGCCGGAGCCGGTGCGGTCGTGGTGGCCGTGGCCACCTGGGGCGCGCCGCCGGCGCCGGCAACCACGTTGACCTGATAGCTCTGACCGTTGACGGTGATGGTGTAGTCGCGCGGGCCGGTGGCCGGGGCAGACGGGGCCGCAGCCGCCGGGGCAGCCTTGGCCGCCGGCTTGGCCGGAGCGGCATCGGGATCGGTGCCGAGGTTCTTCGGGCCCTGCGAACGCTCCTTGAGGAACTTGGGCGTCACCTGCGGGAACAGCGCGTTGGTCAGCACGTCTTCGTCCGAACCATCAAAGCCTTCGAGCTTCTGGGCTTCGCTCTTGAGCTTGGCCCACTCGTTCTCGATCAGGTCGGCCGGACGGCAGGTGATCGGCTCCTTGCCCGATTCCTTGGCGGCGCGCTTGGTCAGCTCCTCGTCGCGCGGCGCCGGGCATTCACCGTAGTAGCCGAGCATCAGGTCCATGAACTCGCCGGTGAGCTTCTTGTAGGGGCCCATCAGGGTGTTGAACACCGCCTGGGTGCCGACGATCTGCGAGCTGGGGGTGACCAGCGGCGGGTAACCGGCGGCCTTGCGCACGTCGGGCACGGCCTTGAGCACGTCGTCGAGCTTGTCGCCGGCACCCTGGGCCTTGAGCTGGCCTTCCATGTTGGAGAGCATGCCGCCGGGGATCTGGCTCTTGAAGATGTCGGTCTTCACGCCCTGGAACTTGGTGTAGAACTCGGCGTAGCGCTGCTTGACCTTGGCGAAATGCTTGGCGACGTTCGCCACGTGATCGAGGTCGATGCCGTGCTCGAAGCCGGTGCCTTCGAGCATCTCGCAGAAGCTCTCGGTCGGGTTGTGGCCGGTGCCGAGGCTCATCGAGCTGACCGAGGTGTCGACGATGTCGCAGCCGGCCTCGATCGCCTTCATCAGCGAGACCATGGTCACGCCGGTGGTGGCGTGGCAGTGCAGGTGCACCTTCATCTCGTCGCCGCAGGCCTGCTTGATCGCCTTGACCAGGTCGTAGGCCATCTGCGGCTTGAGCAGCGCGGCCATGTCCTTGATGCAGATCGAATCGACCTCCATGTCCTGGAGGCGCTTGCAGGTCTCGGCGTACTTTTCGACCGTGTGCACGGGGCTCACGGTGAAGCTGATGCAGCCCTGGGCGTGCTTGCCGGTGCGCTTGACCGCGGCAAGGGCCTGTTTGAGGTTGCGCGGATCGTTGAGCGCGTCGAAGACGCGGAAAACGTCCATGCCGTTCTCGGCCGCCTTGTCGACGAAGCGGTCGACCACGTCGTCGCCGTAGTGACGGTAGCCGAGGATGTTCTGACCACGCAGCAGCATCATCCGCTTGGTGTTCGGCAGCATGTCGCGGAAGGTGCGCAGACGCTCCCAGGGATCCTCGTTGAGGAAGCGGATGCAGGAGTCGAAGGTCGCTCCGCCCCAGCACTCCACGGCCCAGTAGCCGCTCTTGTCGATGTCGGCGAGGGCCGGCTTCATGTCGTCGATGCCCATGCGGGTGGCCATCAGGCTCTGGTGGGCGTCCCGCAGGATCAGGTCGCAGATCTCGATCTTCTTGGCCATGGGTCCCTACTTCTGCTGCTGTTCGGCCTCGTAGGCCACGACGGCGGCCTGGAGGACGGCGATGATGGTGTTGTCGGTGGTGGGGGTCCCCCCGGCGGGCGCGGCGGCGGTCCGGCGCGGCGGCGGAGCGAGCTCCGCCGCCGTCGGCGGGCACTTGGCGACGATCGCCTGCATGGCTTGGATCAACAGCAGGAGGAACAGGAAGACCCCGCCCATCCCAAGGATCATGACCAGCAGTGCGTCCAGCATTTCGGCGACCTCCGCGGGAGAGCCAGGAATCTAGAAGCGCCCCCTGGGCTGGCAAGGGCCGATTCGCCGGGTTCCACACGGCACGCGGACTAGCGGTAATTAGGGACGTACACGAACAGCCGCTGCCCTTACCCGTGCCGGTAATCACCACAGCAAGACCCCTGCCCTCACGACGTCCCGTCCTACAAT
>JBEPXK010000213.1:0-6643 GCA_041641915.1 Planctomycetota bacterium | reverse complement strand
CACCGCGTACCCGGGCCGCGCGCAGCGGCCGCGGCGCGCGCACGCTCGGCGCCGGGTCGTCGACGCTGGCGACGTACTCCCGCAACCACGCATCGAGCTCGCGCTCGACATCCGCGCTCTGCCGCCAGCTGCCGATGTGTTCGCGCTGCATCACCTTGAGGTAGTGCGCGATCCGGTTGATCACCAGCAGGAATGGCAGGCGCGTGGCCAGAACGCTGTTCACCGTCGCCGAGCGACCCGGCTCGTCGGCGCCGTAGAGCCCAGGCTGTTGGCAGGAATTCGCGCTGTAGAAATACAGGCCGTCGTTCTCGCCGCGGGCGCACAGCGGCACGAACCCGGCCGCGGCCAGGGCCGCCTCGGCGCGCTCGTCGATGTCGGTCTCGACGGCCATGCGCATCGCGCCGCCACCGAGGCCGGCCCAGGGCTCGACCGCCGCCGGACGCACCGCGCCGCCGCCTTCCGTTCCGACGATGTTCGGGCACCAGCGGTAGCGCGCGAAGGCCGCGACCAGCCGCGTGGCCAGGGCGAACGCGGCGTTGCCCCACAACCGGACGCCGAGACCACTGGCGGTGTCCTCGCAGTAGCTGAACCGATCCACCGCGCGTTCGCGATACGGCGAGCGCAACAGGAAGCGCGGCACCGTGAGCGCCACGCTGCGGGCATCCTCGCTGGCGCGGAACGACCGCCAGCGGACGTATTGTGGCCCATCGAACAGCCCGGCCACGTCGTGCAGGGCGCCGAGCTGCGCGTGGTCCGTACACCCGAACATGGTCGGGTGCGCCCCGGCGATGAACACGGCGTGGGCCATAGACGCGACCGCGGCGCAGTTGCGCAGGAGCGCGAGATCACGCGCGGCGTGGGCGAACTGGAAATCGGCGATGATCGCGGCATAGGGCTCGCCGCCGTAGGTGCCGTACTCGGCCGCGTAGGCGATCGCGTACAGGCCGGCCTGGACGATCTCGGGCGCGTCCTCGAAATCCTCCTGGAGTTCATCCCGCCCGACCGCGAGCAGGTCGATACGGATGTTCTCGTCGAAATCCGTCTCCGCGACCAGGTGGGCCAGCGACCGCCAGCTCGCCTCGAAGGCCTGGAATTCCGGTGCGTGCAGCACCGCGTCCATCTGGGCTGCCAGCCGGCGGTCGACCTCGCCGATGAGCGCATCGTACCACCGCCGGTCGGCCGCGGCCCCGTCGACACCGGCAGCGGCGACCAACGCCCGTACCGCGGGCGCGGCCGCCGCCTCGCCCATCGCGGCAAGGATCGCCGCCACGGGGTCATCCGCGACGCCGCGTTCGCGGGCCACGATCAGGGCATCGCGCAGACGCAACAGCGCGGCGAGCTCGGGGATACTCTGCGCGATGCGATCCGGATGGAAGTCGGCGAGGCTGCGCGGCGCGCATTCGACCTGCAACACCCCGGCATCACCGAGTCGATCGGGGACCGTAAAGCGACAGCGGGGCGCGAGGGCGCCCATGGCCGCCGCGAGATCGTCGCCGTGCACCCCGACCACGGGGCGGTCGCCGACCGGCGTCTCCACGCTGTGACCGAGGAAATCGGCGATGACCAGCAGGCGCAGCGGAAGCTCCTTGTCCACGACGGTGCCGCCGACGCGCGTGCGGTACGAGAGGTGGACCCGATCCGCCAAGGCTTGCGACCCGTCATCGACCACTGCTCGTTTCCCCTCGCCACTCAGGCGTTCGCAACCTCGTAGATGACCTGCCGCAGACTCAGCTCGCTCGATGCGAGCACCTCCTGCAGATCCGTCGGCAGTTCGGGCGCGTCGGCAGCATCGGGCAGCACCGGCAAGGGCCGCCCGGCCCATACGCCGGGCCAGAGCGCCGCCGCGAGTTCGCGCACGTCGATCGCCCCCCAGCCCAGGTAGAGCACGGGCTCCTGCCGCCCCAGCGCCGGATGGAGCACGACCGCGCTCGGTAATTCCCCGCGGCCCCGTCGCAACCACGCGCAAAGCAGCCAGAACAGCAGGTGCGCCTGGCCGTTGACCGCGCGGAACCCGACCAGGCCGCGATGGTCGCGCGGCAACGCCAGCAGGCCGCCGAGCGCACGCGCGCGACAGCTCACGTCGGCGTCGCCAAAGGCGTCGGCCCAAAACCGCCCCTGCAGCTGCGCATCGAGCAGCGCCACCGCCTCGCGCTCGGCGGCATCGGTGTCGACCGTGGTGGCGCAATCGTCGAGCAAGCGCGTCAGCCCCGCGGCGTCCGCCGGCACCCCGCGCGACCATGCGGCGAGCACCGGGCTGACGGCGGGCAGCATCGTCGCGCCCAGACATGCGGCTTCGCCGTCGAAGCCGGCCTCGGGTACCTCGGCCAGCACCGCCAGCGGGAACTCACGCCCGACGCTGTCGGTACTCGGAAACAGCACGCCGAGGTTGCGCACGTCCCGGCCGAGACGCAGGGCGACGCACACCGGGGCGGTCTGCCCGAGCGAGAAGCCGCCCCCGCTCTCGCTGCAGGCGCTGACGCAGGCGTCGAGCAGGCGGCCGGTCTGCGTTGCGATGCCGTGGCGCAGGAAATCGCCGCGATACGCGAGCTTGCCGTAGCAGCCGAAGCCCAGGCGGATCACCTGCTCACCGCCTCCGGGCACTGGAAGTCGGCGAAGAACTTCCGGTCATCGATGATGGCTTCCAGACCCTTGGATTGCAGGTCCACCGCGCCGTGAAAGGTCTTGCCCACATCCTGACTGGCGAAATCCCAGGTCAGGCGTCGGCCGGCCGGCTCGGCCTCCTCGACGTTGCTCGCGGCCCGCAGCAGACGCACAAGGCCCCAGGGCGTGTCGTAGGTCTTGCGCAACCAGCGATCGGTGACGATGGCCACCGACAGCTGCGCCAGGTTGCTGCCGCCCTGATACCAGGTGAACTCGTTGGTGCGGCTCAGCCGTTCGTTGTAGGTGAAATTCGTTTGCCCGATCGACAGGGCCATGTCCTTGATGCCCTGACGCTGGATCAGCGTCGCGGTGAACTGCACCCAGAGCTTCTCGCCACCCTTGTCGAAACAGGCGTCGCGGATCTTCTCGGATCGACCGACCATGCGGTCGTAGGCAGAGGTCACCGGCAGCAGCACCAGGCCGAGAGCCTTGATGTTCTGCAGCTCGCTGATCAGCTCGACGCGCGTCCACACGATCCCACTGCGCGGATTGAAGAACGCGGAGAAGTCCGCCAGCGGCACTTCGGCCTTCGTGCCCTCGTCGCCAGCGAAGGGATAACGATCGGGGAAGTGCTCGGCGACGTAGTCGCTGACCTCGAGCTTCCACTGCCGGTCCTGCTCGTCGCGAATCTCCTGCGACAAGCCGAGGAATACGGCCTTGAGCACGTTGTCGAGGCTGGTCTGCGTCGCCTTCTGCAGCCCTTGCGAGCGAACCGCCTTGCTCGCGCTGGTCGCCCGCTGGCGTGTACTCTCGAAGGCTTGAGCGAGTGCGCGCAGACGTGCGACCTCGGCCGAGCGCTTGCCGTACTCGGTCGATCCGATGAACACCTGTAAGGCCTGCTCGAGTTCGACGAAGGCGGCGGCCGCGTCCTGGAACCACTCCAGGTCGTCGTGGCCCGATCTGTCGCCCTCGTCGACGTGAACGCCGTGGCCGGCGAAGATCTCGGCGAGAGCCTGCTTGTAGGCGCTGTTGCTGTCGGTGAGGGCCCGCAGCTTGCCCTGGGCGTCGCGTAGATCATGCGCCGGCGCGAGCGTCAACTCGCGCAGCAGGCGTTCCCAGTGCTCACGGGTGCTGTCGACGAAACGGTCGCGCATGAAGGTCGCGATCGCCGCGGCCGGCTTCTCGACCCCGAGACGGCCCAGCCGCTCGGACAGGCGCTCCGCGGCTCCGGTCACCCGCGGGCCGATCAGCCGCTCCCAGCCCTGCTGGCTGTAGATACCCGGGAAGCTGTAACCGCTGCGCAGAAAGCCGTCGTCGCCGACCAGGCTCGCACCGCTGATCGCAGGCAGACTCTTCTCTTGGGTGGTGACGATGTCCTCGTAGCTGTTGGGGATCCACATCGCGTCGGCGAGCTGCCGGCTCACGCGCACGATCAGGGGATCGCGCACCTCGACCTGCCACAGCGCCACGTCGTCGGGGTGACCGACCAGATAGGCGAGATGCTCCTCGGCCGAGCGCTTGTGCCGATCCGGCAGCGACGCGCCCGTCGCGGTCAACCCGGCCGTCCACGCGCCGTCCTCGAGCATGCGCTGGAGCAGATCGGCTTCGAAACCCTCGTCCTTGCCGCCGAGCATCTGATAGGCACGCAAGAGATCGTAGAGCCGCTCGCTGGTGGCCAGATCGGTGGCCGGCTGCGCCAGGGTCGTGTCGAGCAGGTCGGCGAGCCGGTGCGCCGCCGGCATGGCGAACATCTCGTCCACCTGACGGTAATATTCCGCCGCCACCTTGGCGCGGAATCCGCCCAGGCCGACATGGTCCTCGCGATCGAGTGCGATCAGCGATGCGCGCAGCCGATCCATCGCCGCCAGACGCTGGCCGAGGTCGGGCTTCTCCGCCTCGAGCGCCCGCCGCAGGTCGACCACCGCCTCGTCGGCCCGCCCGACCACCGCAATGGAGGACGCGTAGGCCGTGATCACCCAGATCACGAGCAGCAGGCCGAGAACCGGGCTGCCGATGCGCGCCAGCAGGCGCACGACGTTCTGACGGCGCTGCCGGCGAGCCGAGTAGCGCACCAGATCGCGCTCGGGCAGGATGACGTGCGCGAACACGCTGCGCAGGAAGATCCCGTTGCAACGTTCGTTCTTGTCGCCCGCTGCTGCGGCGCCGCCACCGGGGGCCCCCGGTACGAGGAAGATGCTCGCCTCGAAATCCTGCCGGGCCTTGTGGGCCTTGGCCTCCTGCTCGCTCTGCGCCGCGCTCGCGCCATTCCCGTCCGCGGCGTCCGACGCGTTTGCCGGGGCCTCGTCTGTCTCGCCCGGATCGCCCTGGTGGCCCGGCTGCACGGCCGAGGTGAAGTAGAACCCGCGCAGGCCCGGCAGTTCCTGCGTCGCCGACGGCCGGCACAGCGCGACGAGGAGGTCCGACATCCACTTGCCGACCGCGTTGAACTGCATCGGGAAACGCATGGCCTTGAGCTGGCGCTCGGCGTCACGCTCGGCGTTGAGCGCGTACAGGCGGCGAACCTGGACCGCGGGCATCACCCGGCCGGTCTCCTCGGCGAAAAGGCTGGCGTAGTTCGTGTCCGGCGACGGCGGCCAGGCCAGGGTGCTGCCGAAGACCTGCGTGCGATCGCTGCCCGCGAGGTCGGCGAACACATCCTTGAAACCGCTGATCATGTCGCACTTGGTAAATAGCACGTAGATCGGGAAGCACACGTCAAGCCGGCGTGAGAGCTCGTCGATGCGCTCGCGCAGCAGTTGTGCGTGGCCCTCCACCCCGGCCGCGTCCTTCTTGATCAGGTCGGGCACGCTGACCGTAAGCACGACGCCGTTGATCGGCTTGTCGCCACGGTGCTTCTTGAGCAGATCGAGGAACGCGAACCACTCGTCGCGATCTTCGCTCTCGGTGGTGTAGCGCCCGGCGGTGTCGAGGAACACGCCCTGCTCGGTGACCCACCAGTCGCAGTTGCGGGTACCGCCGACGCCCTTGAACGAGCGCTGGTTCTGCCCGACCGACGGGAAGGTGAGGCCCGATTCCTGCAACGCGGTCGATTTGCCCGAGCCCGGCGCGCCGAGCACCATGTAAAACGGCAGTTCGCTCAACCCGCGATGGCCGAACTGCGAGTTGGTCATCGCCGTCAGGTTCTTGCCGAACTGCTCGGCCATCTCGGCCATCGAACTCGAGGCCCCACCCATCGCCTGGCCCTTGAGTTCGCGCTCGAAGGCCTTCGAGCGCCTCACCGACAGCAGGTGCTGACCGCCGACGATCAGCGCACCGAGTCCGAGCAGGCCGAAGCTCACCGCGACCATGGTCACGATCGGCCAACCGAGCAGCAGACCGATCGCCCACAGGGTGGCGAGCAGGACCGAGAGGAAGGAAGCGAGGATCTTGAGCGAGAACATGCGTGATTCCGTTCAGCTCGCGGCCAGCGTCGACGCGAAATCGGCGATGGCCGCGTCGAGCACCAGGCTGCAGACGATGGCGGTGATGATCACCACGAGTCCGACGCCCACGGGTATGCTCCAGGTGGGCACGCGGCCGAGCAAGCTGGTACCGGCGTGCGCGGCCGGATCGGCATCGACGTGGGTCCGGGCGGCGAGCGCGGCATCGCCGTCGCGACCGCGCAGCACCTCCTTGGTGATCTGGTCGAGCAACACGCGCCTGCGCTCGGCGCCGCGGCGATCGGCGTGCTTGCCCTTGAAACCGAGCGAGAGGCAGCAGTGGTAGACCTCGAGCGCCGGCTTGGCATCGGGGTCGCGTAGCAGATCGTCGAGCCGGCGGTAGAACTCCTCCCCGGCGGCGAAATCGCCGTAGAGCCGCATCTGCAACGGTTCGTTGAGCCACTCATCCTGGAGCGGCAGCTCCGACATCAGCACACATTCGTCGATCAAGGCGACGATCGCGTACTTGGCCGCATCGATGTGCGACAACGCGAGATCAGCCTGACGACAGGCGTTCTCGAAATCGATGAGCAGGGCTTCGCAGCGGGCCTTGAGCTCCTCCGCGCTCTTCCCCTCGGCCTCACGATCAAAGCGCGCGCAGA
>JBEPXK010000212.1:0-6658 GCA_041641915.1 Planctomycetota bacterium | reverse complement strand
CTCAACCGCCTCACCGCCACCGGCATGGTGGTCGGCACCCCGCTCTACGTCTCGCCCGAAGCCATCCGCGACACCAAGAACGCCGGCGAACCCTCCGACATCTACAGCTTCGGCGCCACCCTCTATCATATGCTCAGCGGCAACCCGCCCTTCACCGGCAAGACCCCCTTCGACGTGATGCGTGCCCACCTCGAGACGCCGGTCCAGCCCCTGCGCGAGATTGACCCGAACATCAGCAAACATCTCGCCGACCTGGTCGAGCTGTGCCTGGCCAAGGCTCCGGAACGCCGGCCGACCCTCGATCAGATCGACGCGGTCCTTGCCAACCGCGGCCGCATCCGCCAGCACTCCGGCCGCACGGTCCTGGCGATGGCCGCGGTGGCGATGGTGCTGGTGGTCGGCTCGGCCCTGCTCGGATGGCAGCTGCTCGCGCGCACCGCGCCGCCCCTGCCGGTTGCGGGCGCCGAACGCGGTGGCGTGGTCCAACTGGTCAGCACCCATCCGCTCGCCGCCGCTGTCGACGGCGGCGCCTGGCAGCCGGTCGCGGACCACCGTCTGCGCCTGCCCCAGCCCGAGGTCCAACTGCGGCTGCGCACGCGCGGCCTGGGGCCGGTGCGCACCTGGACCGGCACCGTCGCCGCGCCAGCCGGCTCGGTGCGGGAGCTGGCTCCAGTGCTCGAACCGGTCGAGGCCCAGGCGCGGCTCGAACTGCCCGGCGCCGGCGTGCTCTACGTCAACGGCAGCGCACGCGGCCCGGACAACCCCGCCTTCTTCAACCGCGCCGGGCGCTACGCCCTGACGCGGTGGGACGGCCGGCGCGCGCACTACACCCTGATCGAGGTCCGCCCCGACGGGATCGCCCCGACCGACTGGTCCAGCGACAGCTCGCCGCGCCACCCCGGCTACCTCACCGCCACCGTCGACGGGCGTCCCGCACCCGATCACCACGTCTGCTGCTGGCAGGAGGTCGACCGGGTCATCCGCGAAGACCCGAGCGTGGACCCCCCGCTCGGCTGGGGCACCGAACAGCCCTACGCCGAAGCCCAGGATCTGACCGTGCAGGTGGTCCGGGCGGTCCAGGAGGCCTACCGCCCCCTCGGCCTGCGCCTGCCCGATCCCGGCGAGAAGCGCCGGCTCCAGGCGCTCTATCGCACCGGCCTGTGGTACGCCCAGTCGGAGCGCATCCATCGCCCCGACGGTGTGGCCGCCGGCAACGGCTTGCTGATCGTGGTGCCCGACGCAGGATAGCGCGCAAGCTTCGTCCGCATCCGGACGTCGGAACGGGTGTCATGCATCTTCTCCTCGCCTGTCTCCTGACGGTTTCGCTCCTGCCCCTCGCCGCGCTCGAGCAGGCCGATCCTCCGTCGCCACCCGACAGCACCCCGGCGGCGACCATCGTCGCGCCCAGCGCGCCGTGCGCCGGGACGGATGCGACGGACCCCGCCAGCGAGGCCGACCCGGCCCAGGGTGACCTGCCCAAGCCGGAGGACTTCATCCTCCTGACCAATCAACGCCGCCTGCAGGGGTACATCGTCGAACGCACCGGTGAGGGCCCCGACGCCGCCGTGACCATCCGCACCCGCGCCGGCATGCTGGTGCTGCCGGCCAGCGCCCTGGCCAAAGTCGAGAAGAGCCTCGAGAAGCGACGGCTCGATCTCGACCCCCAGGACTACGCCGGCCATCTCGCCCTCGCCCGCGAGGCCTACACCACCGGGCGTCACAACGAGGCCTACGCCCTGCTCGCCGGTTTCGCCTCCGATCCCGCGATCGACCTCGCGGGCCTGCGCATGCTCGCGACCCTGACCGACATGCTCTTCGATACCGAACGCATCGAGGAGGCGATCGCGCTCTACGAGCGTTACCGCGACGCGGGCGGTCGCGATCCCCAGGTGCTCAAGCGCCTTGATGAACTGAACGAGAAATACGACCGCTACACCACACGCCTGGCCGAATGGCAGGAGGCCCGCGAGGCCAACCGCCCCACCGACGGCTACGAGGTCAAGGGCGAATGGCGCAGCGAAGATGCCAAGTGGGCCAACCCGGTCGTCGCCACCGTCGAGGAGATGGACAACCTCGACCAGTTCCTGCGCGTGCGCTTCGCCGGCGGCGACAAACACAAGGCGGCGCTGCTGCTGCGCAACGACCTGAATCTGCGCAACGACCCGGTGGTCACCTTCCTGGCCAACAACCCCGGCGAGCGCGCGGTGCCGGTCTCGGTCGCGATCAAGACCGGCGAGCAGTGGCAGTACTTCGAGTCGCGCCGTTTCTCGGTGCCGCCCGGCTCCGGCTGGCAGCAGGTGAGCTTCGATCTCACCGCCGAGGACTTCAAGAGCGCGGAGACCAGCTGGCGCCATACCGACCAGCCGGAGAACCTCGAGGCGGTCCACGAGGTCCAGATCCAGTTCCACAACGGCGATCGCCCGGGGACCCTGTTCCTCAATGGTATCGGCTTCCGCCCGCCGAGAGCCGCCCAGGGCGGCGCCACCGGCGACTGAGCGGCGATGATCCGCGTCGCACGACAAAGGCGTTGCGCACTCCGGCAACCCGGCTGAGACTGCCGGTCATGCGTGAACGCTGGTCCATCGCCATGCACAAGGAGGACTTCAAGTTCTCCTGCGCCCACTTCCTCATCTTCCCCGATGGCAGCAAGGAACGGCTGCACGGCCACAACTACCAGGTTTCCTGCGAGATCGAAGGCGCGCTCGACGCCCACGGGCTGGTGATCGATTTCAACCAGGCCAAGCCGGTGGTCCGCTCGCTCTGCCGCGAGCTCAACGAACGCTGGCTGGTGCCCGGCGAGCACCCCCTGCTGCAGGTCCTGCCCGACGACGACGGCCACACCCGGATCATCTTCGGCGAGCGCCGCTACTGCGCTCCGAGCGACGAGATCCGGGTCATGCCGATGAACAACGTCTCGGTCGAGAACCTCGCTGCCTATCTCGGCCGCCGCCTGCGCGACGAGCTCGAACGCCGCTTCGGCGCCGCGCGCATCGGCAGCATCGTGATGAGCGTGACCGAGAACAGCGGACAGGGCGGCGTCTACCGGCTCGACGCGGAGGCCGACGCATGCAGCTGACCGTGTTCGGTTCCTCCAGCCCCCAGACCCCGCCCGAGCATCTGGCCGAAGCGGCCGCGCTGGGCACGGCGATCGCCGCGCGTGGCGATGTGCTGGTCAACGGCGCCGGCGGCTCCGGCTGCATGGGCGCGATCACCGGCGCCTGCCTCGCCGCCGGCGGTCGGGTCAAGGGCGTGATCCTGCGTGCCTTCCACGACGCCGGGCTGACCCATCCCGATATCGCCGACCTGCACATCGCCGAGACCATGCGCGAACGCAAGCGCCTGCTCGGGCATCAGACCGACGCCTACCTCGTGCTTCCGGGCGGGCCCGGCACCTGGGAGGAGTTCTGGGAGGTCGCGGTCGAACGCCAGGTCGGCACCCACGAGCGGCCGCTGATCCTGATCAACCATCAGGGCTTCTACGACGGCTTCCTCGCACAGAGCCGCCGGGCGCACGCTGAAGGCTTCTTCTACGGCGCGGTCGAGGAGCTCTTCGCCGTCGTCCCCGACGCCGCGGCCGCACTCGCGCTGCTCCATCACGACGACGCGCCGGAACCGTCATGCTCCTGATCACCCTGATCCGCATCGCCTTCGTCATCCTCGCCGTGTCCGTCGGCCACGTCTACGGCAGCCGCTACTATCAGAACGCCGGGGTGATCGACTTCCCTTGGTGGCACGGTGGCATGCTCGGCTTCGGCATCGCCGTAACCCTGATCGCGGCCGAGCACGCCTTTCGCCGCAACTTCACCCGTACCCTGGCCGGCTTCCTGCTCGGGCTCGGGCTCGGCCTGCTGTTCTCGCTGCTGGTGATCCAGGTGCTGCACGCGGTGCTGCAGGACCAGGACCTGATCGACAACCTCGATACCCCGGTGGCGCTGATCGTCACCTACCTCGTGCTGGTGATGGTGATGCACAACGTCGACCGTTTCCGCATGGTCGTGCCCTTCGTCGAGTTCCGCAGCGAACGGCTCGAACTCGGCACCGCGGTGATCGACCTCTCGGCCCTGCACGACGGCCGCCTGCTCGGCCTGCAGCAGGCGGGGCTGCTCGACAACCGGCTGGTGGTGCCCCGCGGCGTGGTCAGCCGCGCCGAGGCGCTGGCCCGCAGCGAGCACGAGGCCGAACGTCTGCGTGGCACCCGAGCGCTCGAGAACCTGGCCGAACTGCGCAACCGTCTCGATTCGAGCCTGGTGATCGACGACACCGATCTGCCGACCTCGGATCAGCTCGAAGACGTGATCCTCACCGTGGTCCGCCTGCACAGCGCGCGGCTGGTCTGCTGCGACGTCGAGATCAGCAGCCGCGCCCGCGGCGAGGGCCTGCGCGTGCTCGACCTCGAAGCCCTCACCCGCCATCTCGCCCCGGCCCTGCACCCCGGCGAGAGCGTGCGCGTGGCGATCGAGAAGCCGGGCGAGAATCCCGGCCAGGGCGTGGGGTATCTCGACGACGGCAGCATGGTGGTCATGGGCCGGGCCGCCGACGCGATCGGCGAGAGCGTGCGAGGCGTCATCCTGCGCATCCACCATACCTCGAACGGACGCATGCTCTTCGCCGAGCGCGAGTCCGCCGGCGATGCCTGAGCATCCCGGCGACGGACCGCTGGACCCGCGCGCGATCGCCGCGATCTACGCCGCGCTCGCCCGGATCATCGAACCGCGCAGCGAGCTCGCATTCGCCGATCCCTACCAACTGCTGGTCGCGGTGATCCTCTCGGCCCAGGCGACCGATGTGAGCGTCAATCGGGCGATGCGCGAGCTGGTCCCCGCCGCCCCCTCTCCGCAGGCGATGGTCGAACTCGGCGAAGCGGGGCTGATCCCCTACATCCGCCGCATCGGCCTGTACAACGCCAAGGCGCGCCACATCGTCGCCGCCTGCCGGGAGCTGGTCGAACGCCACGGCGGGCAGGTGCCCGATTCGCGCGCCGCGCTCGAGGCGCTACCGGGGGTCGGCGGCAAGAGCGCCAGCGTGGTGCTCAACATCGCCTTCGGCCACCCGACCATCGCCGTCGACACCCACGTCCACCGCGTGGCCAACCGCACCGGCATCGCCGCGACCCGGAATCCGGCCCAGACCCAGGCGGTGCTCGAACGCCGCACGCCGCGCCGCTACCTGCTCGACGCCCACCACTACCTGATCCTGCACGGCCGGCACGTCTGCACCGCGCGCAAACCCGCTTGCCCCGACTGCGCCATCGCGCGCTGGTGTCGCTACAGCGACAAGACCCAGTCGCCATCGACCAGCAAGGCATCGACCGGGCGGTCCCAGGGGTCCTCTGGCAGGCGGTCGACCAGCTGACAACCGAAGGCCACGCCGACGGTCCGCACACCCGCCCCGAGATCGACCAGACTGCGATCGTAGAAGCCGCCGCCCTGGCCCAGGCGCATACCCGCGGCGGTGAAGCCGATGCCCGGGACCACGATCAGGCAGCGCGGCGGCAACGGATCTTCGGGGCAGCGGGTGGCATCGGGCTCGGGGATGCCGTAGGCGCCGGGCAACAGCAGGTCGTCATCGGTCACCGCGTGCCAACCGAGCGCCGAGCGGCGGACCCGCGGCAGCCACACCGGACGGCCGCGGGCCCACTCGCGGCGGATCAGGCCGCTGAGGTCGAGCTCGCCGCCGAGAGCCATGTAGGCACACAGCGCCACCGCGCCATCGGCGAGCAGCGGGTCGAGCGCCGCCACGGTGCGCGCCTCGACGGCTTGCCGCTCCTGCGGCGGAACCTGGCGACGGTCCCGGCGCAAACGGGCGCGCAGCTGCGACTTGTCGACCGGGCTCACCACGTGATCAGCTGGTGGCCACCGGGCTGGAGGCTCACGCCGTGGCGCTGACCCGGCTGGGGGCCGTACAGGAAGCCGCCGAGCGGGACGTCGCAGCGAGAGACCAGCACCGCGGCGTCCTCGAACAGGTGCAGCGCGACCCCGGCCGCGGTCTGCAGCCGCAGACCCAACCGCGTACCGATGAACCCGCGCACGGGGCGCAGCGCGAGGCTGCTGAGCTGCATCAGTTCCGCGATCGGCGGCAGGAGCAGGTTGCCCTGCGCGTCGAGTACCGGCCGCGAGATGTCGCAGACCATGATATCGTGGCCCCAACGCAGCTCGCCGCCTGCCGCCAGCGGCAGACCGAGTTCGTGCAGGTCGTCGACGAGGAACGCCGGCACGCCGGTCAGATCGACGCCGCGGGGCCGGCCGGCGATGGTGGCCAACAGCGCGGCGAACTCGTCGGCGAGCGCGCTGCGCAGACCGGAGTCGATCTCGGCGTCCCGGCCGCTGAAGTGTTCGTCGATCAACGCGCTCAGCGCCCTGGCCCGTCGCGGGTCGCCACCATCGCTGTGCGCTGCTGCCTCATCGGCCATGCCGCAGCCTATGCACGAACGCACCGCTGTCCAAGCGGCTTGTGACCGTCGCCCGGGCAGGGCAGGCCTGCCCACAACCGGATGGCCGCAGCATGGGTCACCCCCGTCATGGCTTTCTATCAGAGGGGGCGCTGCCCCCTCGCGCCTTCGGCGCACACCCCCCCGGCCTCGGTCGCCCTTCGCCAGCTTCGCTGGCGTTTCCGCCGGGCCTTCGGCCCAATTTCGGCGGAAAACAGGGCTCTGTCGGCC
>JBEPXK010000211.1:0-6667 GCA_041641915.1 Planctomycetota bacterium | reverse complement strand
CAGCTCCTGGTGGACCCGCTCGGCGATATCGTCCTCGCCGAAACGGGCCGCAGGATCGGACGACGAAGATAGCGGGGCGACGGCGGCAGCGTGGCGTTCATGGGTCCGTCGTCGTGTCGTCGCCCGGGCATGCTTGCAGGCGACGTTGCGGACGATGCGGTTCAGCCACGCTTGCGCCCGGCGGGAGCATCCGCCCTGATAGCGCACCAGCGCCCTGCGCAGTTCGAGGCACGCGTCCTGCAACACATCGTCTGCGGCCGAGGGATCGCCGGTCACCTCGGCCGCGATACGAAACCAGACCGGCCGCTGCAGGGCGACGAGATGCCGCCAGCTGGATTCGTCGTTGGCGTGCCGCAGCGTCTGGAGCAGCCCATCGAGATCGACCACCGTTTCCGTCGCTGAATGACCACTTCGACGCACCACCGCCTCCCTCCGGTCTTCGACGACGACCAGCATCTGGTCGATACAGTATTGTGAGTCGTGAGCCAAGCGGCTCAATCGCACACCGGCCGGTGTGCCATCGGGTGAGGCAATCGGTGATCAGCAACCTGTCCATGCACCGGACCTGCCATCGACCACCACACCGGACAAGGGCACCGGACCCGGGACGAGACCGTTTGCCTGGCGGCCAGTCACGTCGCCACGCCACGGCGCTGATCCGGGCCGAGGACGGACGCACGGTGCGGGTGGCGGATATCGAGGGCGATTCCGCAAACACCGTGAGGCCGGCTCACTGCATATAGGCGATCAATCGTTTCCCGATATCGGTGTTTTCATAGATACCGGCAAACACCGCGCTGCCCGGGCCATGCGCGAACACCGGCACCAGGGCGGCGGTATGTTTCTTGCTCGTCCACCCGGCTTCGCCCACCGTGTTGTCGGCGACGTCGCCCTTGTGCAGGGCGAAGCCGCCGGTCTCGTGATCGGCGGTCACGATCACCAGGGTGTCATCACGCTCGCGGGCAAAATCCATACCGACCCCGACCGCAGCGTCGAAATCGCGCAGTTCGCCGCTCAGGTAATCCAGATCGTTGTTGTGGCCGGCCCAGTCGATCTGCGAGCCCTCGACCATGAGGAAGAAGCCGTCTGCATCGCGCGCGAGGATCGCGAGCGCCTTGGCGGTCAAGGTGGCGAGATCCGGTTGCCGCTCGGCCGCCTTGCCGGGATGCTTGTCGGCGAAGAACCCGGCCGCGGCATCGACCGTGCCCAGCGCCGCGAATTCCTCCGCCGTACGCACCACCGGCATGCGTGCCGCGAGCGCTGCGAGCGGATCGGCGTCGTCCTTGCGCTTCGAGCCCTCGGCCGAAGCCGGCGCGAAGTAGGCCCAGCCACCGCCGAAGAGCACGTCGACGCCGCTCGCGGCGATGTCGGCGGCAATCTCAGCGTCCTTCTTACGGCTGTCGACGTGGGCCGCGAAGGCGGCCGGGGTCGCGTGCGTGAGCGAACAGGTGCTCACCAGCCCGGTCGAACGCCCCGATTCCTCGGCCCATTCGAGCACCGTCTTGCGCGGCTGCTTGTCGGGTCCGACGCTGATCGCACCGTTGTAGGTCTTCACGCCGGTCGCCAGCGCCGTCCCGGCGGCGGCGGAATCGGTGACGAACTGGTCGTGCGCGTGCGTGGCCATCAAGCCCACCACCGCGAAGTCCTCGACCTGCAGGCGCCCGACCAGGACCCGCGCCGCACTGAGCTGAGACACGCCCATGCCATCGCCGATGAACAGGATGACGTTCTTGGGCTTGGCATCGGCAGCGACCAGATTGCCAGCCAGCATCAACAGAACGCACACAGACAGACGACGCATGGCAGAAGCTCCCTCCCGAACGCACGGTAGTGTCCAGGTTCTACGCCAGCCTGGGGCGACCGCTGAGAGCGCAACGCGTGATCGCCATGGAGTCTACGCCGTGGTAGATGCGGATGTTGGCCCGAGGCATGCACCACGCTTCGGCCGCCGCAACGCGCCATGGTTTACGCGCCTGCCATCGCCGATGCTGTGTCAGCCCGGTGGCCTACCGGGATTTGCCGCGGGCGCGAGGCGGTTGATCGGTCGCCGGCTGGGCGCGCTCAGAATCACGAGGCCGTAGCAGCCCCCCACCCCACCCCTTGCGGAAAGCGAAGGCAGCCTCGGACCAGCGGGGGTGGGAGGATCAATCGCTGGCCGGCTACTTCGTGGCGCGCAGATCGTAGCAGTAGATGCGCGAGTAGTGCTTCTCGCGCATGAACAGCCGGCCGTCGACCAGACGCCAGGTGAGCAGTTGGAAGGTGCCCGGCGGCGACCATTCGCGAAATTCCAGGGTGCGGAAGTCGGGCGCGGCCTGGAAGAGTTCCACTTTGCCCGTGGTGAAATTGTGATGCATGATGCGGCCGTCGCCGGCGATCAGGCTGGTCCAGGATTTCGAACCGCCGCTGAGTTCCTTGCCGACCACTGTGCCGGTCTCGAGCTCGACGCACACCAGCAGGCGTTCGTATTTCCCGCCCTCCTCGCGCTGGCCTTCGAGCATGGCGTACAGGTGGCCGTCGTACATCACCGGCGCGCACATCTTGGTGCCGTTGCGCACGTGGCCGCGCAGCGGCAACGACCAGACCTTCTGCATGCCCGTGGGGCTGAGTTTGTAGCAGGTCGGTTCGAGCACCGCACCCTCGCGGTAGCCATCGCGCAACTGCTTGTTCTCCTTGCCCTGGCCCGGCACCGCGTTGGGCAGGCCCGGCGAGAACAGGTAGCTGTCGTTGTGGGCGAATTCGGTCCCGCTGTCGCCGATGAAGCGGGGGTCGACCCACAGCACCCGTCCGGACTTCAGCTCGACACAGGCGATGCCGCCACCGTCGCCGCCACGGCCGTAATTCAGGCGGGATAACACATAGGCCGTGCCGCCATGGCGCCACAGGCGTGGATTGCCCTGGTCGACCTCCTTGATCGGACCCCACAGGGTTGTGCCGGTCCCGGCATCGAGGCCGTAGAGCGAGCGGTCACCCACCACCAGCACGCCGTCGGCAGCCATGGGCTTGCCGACCATGTCGGCGCCGCAGTGCTTGACGGGGTCGCCGGTCCGGGCCGCTTCGAGGGCCTGCCGCAGCCAGGCGGCCGTATCGAAACCCGGCGCCGGACGCTGCCACAGGGTCTCGCCGGTGGTGGCATCCAGGGCGTAGAGCATACCGGCGCTGCCGAGAACGAAGAGCTTGCCGTCGTCATAGGCCGGGTTGAAGTGCGGCCCGTCGCAGTTGTGCCAGTTCAGTCCCTTGCCGGTAAAGGTCGCCTGCCAGAGGAGCCGGCCAGACGCGGCATCGTAACAGTCGACGATGTCGTCGGCGAGGATCGACCACTTCTCTTGCAGATAGCGATCGAGATCACCGCCGTAGTGGCTGTCGATGTAGGATTGGGCGTTGCGCTGCCATTTCTCGCGCTTGCCGCGGTGTTCCTCGCGCATGCCGGCCAGATCCCGACCCTCGGGGAAGGCTTCTCCGTGGCCGCGGTAGTAGTTCACGAAGACCTTGCCGTCGGCGATGGTCACCTCGCCGTAGCCGCTGAGCGCCTGCCAATCGGTATGGCCAGGCATCGGCATGCGTTCGTCGCTGGCCCAGACGAAGCGGGCGTCGGCCATGCGCTCCACCAGCGTATTGTCGGTGGTGCCGGTGGCGACGCCGGCGCTCGGCCCGCCCCGCCAAGAGGGCCAGGCCCCGGCCAGGGCCTCGCGCCGACGCAGCGCTGCGAGGTCGAGGGCCCGGCCGGCGACGTTGTCCTGCTTCGTCTGTTTGCGTTCTTTCGACGGGCGATCGTAGGTGACCTGCACTGAGCCGCGGGCCTGGTCGCCAGCGACCTGGATCGCGCCCGTGAGCTGGTAGGTGATGTCCTCTTCCACCGCGACGACGCCGGTGAAGGTCAAACGCGGCGCCTGCCAGTCGCTCTCGCCCAGGGCCACGTCGCGCCAATGCCCCCGGTAGACGATCCAGCCCCGCGCCGGGCGATCGGGCAGGCCGACATTGACCACCAGCAAACCCGGCAGCCAGTCCCCCGGCTCGGACCGCTCGTCGACCAGACGGGCATGCGTGAGCGGCAGCTCGAGGCGCACCAGTCCCGCGTGATCGACCTGGAGCAAACGGTCCTCAGCGGCGCCTGCCACGGTCGGCAACGTCGCGATGGCGATCAGCGCCAGGGCGATGGCACGGATGAAGGGAGCGGGGGAAGAGGTACGGCATATCGGCATCGCGGGATCCTTGCGGTCAGATGTGATCTGAGTGGGTTACCCGGTCTGGGAGGCTTGCGTGGACTGCCTGATTGGTGATAAACTTTTGTTCGGAGAACATGCGATGAACGACCAGGGCTGGCCGGCGCGCGCGGCTGACGTACGCCCCGCGGTCTTGCGCACCGACAACCGCCGCCAGGCCGACCACGAGCCGGGCGCCATCGACTGGCGCGGCTGCAACAGCTACCGCCTGCTGGGCGTGATCGATGGCACCGTCGCCTCCGCTGCGACCACTTGCCGTAGCGACGAGGCTTTCCTGGTGGTACCGGGTGATGACCCGCTGCTGCAGGTGGCGCCGGCCAGCCGGCTGGCGATCGTGGTCTTCGACCTGACCCCGGTGCCGGTCCGCGCGCAGCAGCTCCGCCTCGTCCACTGCCAGCCGGCGCCCCAGCCGACGCCCGAACAGCTCTGGGGGCGGCCGCTGCCACGCCGGATCGCAGGGCCCTTCGGCGCCTATCTGGTGCGCGAGCTGCAGGTGATCGGTCACGACTTCTGGCGCAGCCCCGGCGATCGCCTGCGCGCCAACGCCCGGCTGGGGCAGATGCTGGCCGACCTGCTGGACCGCTCCGGCAGCGAGCCCGATTGGCGTCCGGTCGATGCGGCCACCGATCCGATTCTCGCCCTGAAGCAGCGCGTGGTGCACCGCTTGCCCCAGCTGCCGAGCATCGCGGAGATGGCCGCGAGCCTGGGGTGGAGCCGCCCCCACTTCAGCCGCCGTTTCCGTCAGAGTACCGGCAGCAGCCCCAGCGCCTGGCTGGACCGCATCCGCTGGCGCGAAGCCAGTCGGCAATTGGCCGAGAGCAATCGCAGCATCGCCGAGATCGCCCGGTTGCTGGGCTTTCGCAACGCCGCCGCCTTCAGCGTGGCTTGCAAGCGCCGGCTCGGCCTCCCGCCCCGCGCCTGGCGCCAGGCGGTCCGCCGCGGCGACCTGCCGCTAGCGGGTGGCAAAGCGCCGACCGCAGCTGCAACGCAGGACCGCCGGATTTGACCCGCGCTCAGCAAGGCGTCCGCCCGGCGCCGCTGGTCAACGGCACTCTCTGGGCGTTCGATGACGAAGGACACGTGACGATCGCCACGCCCGGAGCCCAACCGCAGATCGCCGCCACGGCCACCCTGGAACGCATGGGCGGCACGCCCTTCTTCGCCGGCGATGCCATTGACGCACGCACCTTCGACCGGCTGATCTGCATCGGCCAGTAGCCGGCTCCGCGAAGCTGCGATCCGCCGCTCGCATCCGTGGCGACCCGCGCGGGATCAGCCAGCGCCGGCTGCCACCGCGCTGAGCTGGTGGTCGGCGCCGGCGTCGAGGCCGTCGAAGGTCTGCCTCGTTTCATCGATCACGTCGCTGCCCGGCGCCGGCGCACACTCCCACTCCCAGCCATCGAGCAGATCCATGATGATGGTGCGCACGCTCGCCGCGCCGACCGTGATGGTTACCGTGTCGCTGACGGTGCTGCCGAGCGCGTCGGTCACGGTGCAGGTGACCGGGTACACGCCATCGGCGGTGAAAGTATGTGCGGGATCGATCGCGTCGCTGTCGGTGACGCCATCATTGTCGAAATCCCAGGCGAAGCTGTAGCTGCCGGCGCCGTTGGCGACATCGTCGACCTCCTCCGCGCTCAGCGCGCGGTCGTAGATGCGTACATCGTCGATCAGGCCGTCCCAGCCGCCGGAGCTGTCCTTGGGTCCGCGCCCGACGATCAGGGTGCTGAGCCCCGACAGCGTGCCGCTGGGGCTCGACCCGGCGGCGGTGGGCGTGGTGGCGACACCATTGACGTAGAGGGTGATGGCGCTGCCGCTCTGCCAGGTCAGACACAGGTGCTGCCAGGCGGTCGTCTGCACCCCGGCGGCGCTCTCGAAGGCGGTGCCGCCACCGCTGGTCGACAGCCCCACCTTGATCACGTCATCGCCGCCGCCATCGGCGCCGCTGGCATCGTAGCGCAGGCTCAAACCCTCATCGCTCCCGTTCGGCGAACGACAGGTGAAGAAGCCCTGGTCGGTCCCCAGGTCGTCGGACTTGATCCACAACGCCACGCTCACCGCGTCGAGGCCGTTGAGGAAGTCCTCCGCGTCCGCGTCGACGATCTGGCCACCGTCGCCAGCGAATTCCAGACACGGGCCGTCGCGACCGGTGGTCCAGGTGGCGCCGTCGATGACCCCGGCGTGCCCGGCATCGCTCGCATCGGCCGCGGTGCTGCCGTCGCCGGCGTCCAGCTCCCACCACAGGATTTCCGGTACCGCGCCGCCGCCGTCGCCACCCGTGGCGGTCGCGTTGCATTGCACCGTGAGGGGCGCCTCGCCGCTGACCGGGTCGGCGGCGAGGCTCAGGCTCAGCGGATCGCGCACGTGCAGCACCACCGAGGCCGATTCGGTGCGCTTGCCGACCGTATCGATCGCCGTCGCCGACACGTCGTAATCGTCGATCGCCG
>JBEPXK010000210.1:0-6684 GCA_041641915.1 Planctomycetota bacterium | reverse complement strand
CCAGCAGCACGCTGTGTTCGCCGGCCAGTCGGCGCAGCAGCCCACGCAGCGCGACCACCTGGGCCGGGTCGAGGCCCGAGGCGGGTTCGTCGAGCAGCAGGACCGGTGCGCGGTGCAGCAGCGTCTCAGCCAGGGCGAGGCGGCTCTTCTGCCCGCGCGAGAGCGTGCCGACCAGATGGCGCGGCCGCTCGCTCAGCTCGACCGTCGCCAGGGCCTCGGCGATCCGCTCGCCGCGTTCCGCGCGGGGAATGCCGCGCAAGCGGGCGTGCAGCAGCAGGTACTCCTCGACCCGCAGTTCCGGCTCGAGCGGCGGCAGGTCCGGCTGGTAGCCGAAAGCCGCACGGGCGCGGTCGGGCTCGCGCCGGACATCATGGCCGCAGATCAGGCAGCGACCGAAATCGGGCGTCAGGCATCCTGTCAGGCAGCGCAACAAGGTGGTCTTGCCGGCGCCGTTGGGCCCGAGCAGCCCCAGGACCCGCCCCGGCTCGAGGGTGAAGCTGACCTGTTCGAGCACCTGACGCCCCGCCAGACGTTTGCCCAGCCGCTGGACCTCGATGGCATGCGTCGGCACGACTGGCTCGGCGCTAGTGGCATCGTCCGGAGGGATCGGCGTCGACTCCATGGCGCCCCAGCTTCAGGCTGCGCGACGGACCCGCAAGGCCGTGGCCGTAGTCAGCTATCAGAGGGGCCAGCGCCCCCTCCTCAGCTTTCAGATTCAGAACAGGCTGAGTTGTTCGCCCATCGCCGTGTCGAGGTCGATGTCCTTGGCGTAGGGCGTGAAGACCTTGGCCCACATGCGATCGTAGACGTGGTCGGCGAAGTCCTTGAGGTTGGTGCAGTCGGCCTTGCAGTAGGTCACCAACCGTTCGTAGGCGGAGCGGTCGCCGCCGCGCCAGGCGCCCCAGAGGGTGATCGCCTCGTTGCCGCGCATGTCCTGGATGTCGTCGGCACGGGCGATGCCGATCTGCTGCTCCATGTCCTTGAGTCCGCCGGTCAGCCCGAGGCCGCGCGCAGGCCACAGCAGGTCGATGTGGGGCATGTCGAAGTGGAAGTTGCGCTGGCGGAAGTGCTTCTCGATGAAGGGGACATCGAAGCCGATCCCGTTGAAGGTCACCAGCAGCTTGGAGGTCTTGATCGCTTCGGGGAAGGCCTCGATCTGGTCGTCACCCGGCAGCGGGCGTTCGGCGACGAAAGCGCGTTCGGTGGTGCCGTCGGAGAGGCCGATGACGGTGATCTGATCGTAGCCCGGCGTGCGGCCGGTGGTTTCGATGTCGACCAATGCCACCTCTTGCGGTTGACACCAGCCGCGCCACAGGCGCCAGGACTCCTTCTCGGGCCAGTTGCGGCGGAGCCACCCGGCGTCGCCGTTGGCGAGGGCCTGTTCGGCTTCGGCGACGGCGGCGACCAATTTCTGCGCGCGCGCCGCCCCGATGGCTTCGGCCGCCTCGCCGGGGTGCTTGCGCAGCACCTGCCAGTCGGTCACGCCGCGGCCCCAGATGGCGCGTTCCATCTCCTCGGTGACGCCGTTGGCGAAGATGAAACTGCTGGTGAGCATTACGGCCTCCTGGCAACTCATGCTGGCCGGGCCCGCGGTATGACAAGCCCGGCTTGCGCGGCCTTGGGCGCTTCAGTCCGCCCCGATCCGGGACTGCGTGGGGCGTGCGAGCACAAGCAGCTGGGCTGCGAGCATATCGAGACGGGCCTCGAGTCGTTCGGTGCCGGTGTTGTAGGTCTGCTTGGTCTCGTGGACCGCAGCGCGCAGGCGTTCGAGCTCGGCGCGGATCGCATCTTCTTGCGCCTGTTGCCAGGTGTCGAGACAGGCGAGCACCTGATCGTGTTCGGCGTCGGTCAGCGGTTCCTGCCTGGCGAACAGCTGCGGCAGGCACTGCTTGAGGTAGCCGTGCAGCGACCGGGCCCAGCGTTCCGGGGTCTGCACGAGGCGCGTGAGCAGCGGGCGGGCGCGCGCCAGCCCGGAGGTGCCCAGCCCCGCGAACTCCTCGCGCCAGGCCGCGAAATCCTCGATCAGGTACTCGGATTCACGCAGCCAGATCTCGCGCCGGCGCATCGCGTCTTCGAGCCGGGTCTGGACCATGGCGCGTTGGGTGCGGTGGTCGCGGACCAATTGCAGCATGCGCTGCTGGAGCGCGAGGTCGTGGGACAGCACGCCCAGCCCGGCGATCAGCAGCACGGCGCCGAGCGCCAGGCTCAACGGTTTGACCAGGTGACGCGGACGGGTGCGGCTCAGGGTGCTGCTCCCTCGGGGGAAAGCGCGATGTTGGCGCCATCGCCGTCGAGGTCGAGTTTGATCAGGGGATGATCGCCGGCGATGGTCACCTCGCCGGCGCCCTCCCAGCCGCTACGAGCGCCGGTGGCCTCGACGGTGAAAACCACTGTCCGGCCTTGGTTGATCGGCACGACGAAGCGGTTCGCCCCCCAGCTGAGCTCCTGTTGGAACAGACGGCTGCTGCCCACGTGCTGTCCCGCGAGCAGGTGGATCTTGGTGCTGGTGAAACCGATGCCCAGCGTGGGGCCGGCGCGCAGGCCCCCGCTTCCGCCGCGAACTTCCATGCCCATGCGTACGCGCCCCTGGCGGTTGCGCATCGAGCGTACGAATTCGCGGTCGAGTTGGACATCGAAGGTCACCGGGGTGCCATCGGGATCGCCGTAGCGTCGGCTGCCGCAACCCACGGCGCACAGGCACAGGGCGAGGAGGGCGAGTCGGGAGGGGCGGATGCAGCGCATGCTGGCGAGTGTCGCGGCCGCGCGATGGCGGACAAAAGGAAAGCGCTCTTCCTGCCTTCCACCGTTGCATCCGCAGCCGAGAGCGCCTATCCTCGAACGCTGATCCCGAAGTGGGTCTGGGCCCACAACCCAAAGGGTTGCGAGCATCGGGCCCAACCCGCCTTTCCTGCACTTCCATCATGGGGTACGTCGGCGCCCAGGTCGTTGAGAGCATCGAATTCAATTCCATCTACGAATCCACCGATAGTGTTGCCGGCCCGGGGACTAGGAGCCTGGTCGATAAATGACCAAGCCGGTGAACAGGAGATCTGCCCATGGCCCTGCGTGCGTCCGTCGCGATCGTCCTCCTCGGTCCGTTGCTGGCCGGCGGATGCGGTCAGCGGCGTACCGAGGCGGCCAAGACCCAGGCGCTCGAGGATGTGGTCGCGGGCAATTACGCCGCGGCCGAGGCGACCATCGATGACATCTACAAGTGCCTGCCCGATGGCTCCGGCGCCGGACAGGAGAAGCACGGCATCCTGTGGAGCATGGAGCGCGGCGCGATCGCCTTCATGGACGGGCGCTACGCCGCGGCCGAAGGCTTCCTGCGGCGCAGCGGACAACAGGCGGAGACCCACCGCTCCAAGCATCTCTCGCGCGTGGTCGCCTCGTCGAGTGTGGCCAACGAGACGGTCCGGCCCTACGACGGCGAGCACTACGAGAACGTGTTCGTGCAGTACCTGCGCGGTCTCGCCTTCCTCCAGCAGGCGCAGATCGCCGATGGCTGCGTGATCCCTGCCGCTCGCGCGCCGGCGCAGGTCGCCGTTGCCAACACGGCTCCGGTCGCGACCGATACCCAGGCCGACGATCCGGTCGCTGCGCCAGCACCCGTGGTCAGCGACGGCGTCGACCCGCTCGCCGCCTATCAGAACGCGGCCAACGTCATGCGCGGGGCGACCGAATCGACCCTGCGCTACGTGGTCCAGAACGCCGACGGGGACCAGGCCTACCGCGAGGATCCTTTCGTGCGGCTGATCTGCGGCGCGGTCATCCTCGCCAAGCCCCACCGCGATGCGGCGGAGCTGCAGGGCGCGGTGGCGCAGTTCCAGCGCGCGGTACAGGGCTATCGCGATCAGCGCACGAGCCTGAGCGGTCGGCGCCGGTTGCGCTACGAGGTCGGCGGCATCCCGCCCGCACTGGCCGTGCTCGGGGCCCGGGCGACCGCGGCCTACGATGCCGAGGTCCACCAGCGCTTCCTCGCCGAGCTCGGGCCGGCGGCCGAACAGGTGCGCGAGCTGCCGGAGGACCACGGCAGCCTGTTGCTGGTCAACCACACGGATTTCGCCGCCCGACGCTGGACGCTGGACATCAACCTGATGGCCCTGAGCAATCCGGACGCGGCCAAGCTGCGCCGGCGCAACCCCGATGCCGTGATCTACGGCGGGTTCATCTTCTGGGCCAACGGACCCGGTTGGGCGACCATCAACGAGACGCTGGGCGGTTTCCCGGTACCCGATGGCCTGGCCAAGGTACTCGCCCCCGGCGGGCTGAACATCCTCGGTATCGCGATCCCGGTCCATGAGCCGGACCGACGCGCGCCCCAACCGGCCCAGGTGGTCTGCGTGGCCGAGAACGGCGCGGCCACCGAAGCCCGCTGCGTGACCGCCAGCGACCTCGACGCCTTCGCCCGCGCCACCCTCTACGAGCATCTGCCCCGGTACGTGGTCCGTGCGTTGGCGCGGGTGGTGGCCAAGAATCTGCCCTTCGTGGTCGCCGCGCGCGAGCAGGCCAAGGAGGGCAACAAGGGCGGCGCCTTCCTCACCAACCTCTTCGGCGGTCTGACCGCGCGGCTGAGCGAGGTCGCCGACACCCGCTGCTGGACCACCCTGCCCGCACGCGCCGAGACCGCTCTGCTCGACCTGCCCGCCGGCACGTATACAGTGCAGGTCCGCACGCCGGCTGGCACGCTCACGCCGGCGCGGGTCGAGATCCGCCCCGGTCGGCTGCTGATCCTGCCGGTGCACAGTTTCGTCAAACCGGGTGTCGTTGTCGACGCCGACTCCTGACCCCACAAGCCCGAGGAATCCCCCATGCTCCATGTCCGCCCGCTGCTCCTGAGCCTCTGCGCCCTGGGGCTCGTCGTGTTCACCACCGCCTGCGGCGGTACGCAGGTCACCCGCCTGGACCCGGATGAGGAGATCGACCTCTCCGGTCGTTGGAACGACGTCGACAACAAGCGCGTGGCCAACGAGATGGTGCCCAAAGCGCTGCAGGCCGGCTGGTTGGCCGCCTTTCAGGCGAAAAACAACCGCAAACCGGCGATCCAGCTCTCGCAGGTGCCGGTGATCAGCAACGGCGACATCATCAACACCGACGCCTTCCTGGTCGCGATCCGCAACGCCTTCATCAATTCGGGCAAGGCCAAGGTCATCGGGACCATCGCCGACGCCCAGCTGACCCGGGCGGTGCTTGCGGACCAGGACCTCAACGCCGCCGACGACAGCCGGAAGGAGCGGTTCCAGGAGACCGGAACCGATTTCATCCTCCATGGCAAGATCACGGTCCAGGACGACATGGCCGGCCGCACCCGGATCAAGGTCTATTACGTGGACCTCGCCTTGACCAGCGTGCAGACCCGCGAGCAGGTCTGGGCACATCGCAAGACCCTGAAGAAGAAGGTCGAGAACGCCCGCTTCCGGTGAGGCGGGACCGCGGAAATGATCGCAGCTGGCTCGCATATCGGGGGCTATCACATCCAGCGTCTGCTCGGCCGCGGCGCCATGGGCGAGGTCTACCTCGCCGAGCAGGTCTCGCTGCGGCGACCGGTGGCGCTCAAACGCATCGCTGGCCACCTGCTCGACAACGACGATGCGATCGCGCGCTTCGAGCGCGAGGCCCAGTGCATCGCCCGCATCACCAGCCAGCACGTGGTCATGGTCCACGATTTCGGCCGTTTTCGCGACGAGTCGGGCGAAGAGCACTATCTGCTGGTGATGGAGCTGGTCGAGGGCGGGACCAGCCTCGCCGATTGCCTCGCCGAGCCGATCGACTGGCGCCTGGCGACCTCGGTCATCCGCCAGATGGCCGAGGGCCTGGCAGCGGCGGCCGAACAGGGCGTCATCCACCGCGACATCAAGCCGGGCAACGTGATGCTCTCGAGTCGGGGCGTGGCCAAGCTCTGTGATTTCGGCCTCGCGCGGGCGCTGGATTCCACCGCGATGACCATGGAAGGCTCCCTGCTCGGCACCCCGCTGTACATGTCGCCTGAGGCGTGTCGCGGCGAGAGCGTCGGGCCGGCGAGCGATATCTACAGCCTCGGCATCACCTGGTATCAGATGCTCGCCGGCGCCCCGCCCTTCAGCGCCGACAACATGATGGCCCTGCTGCGCATGCACCTCGAGGAGCATCCGACGCCATTGGCCGAACGTGCGCCAGCGACCCCGCCGCAGGTGGTGTCGTTGGTCGAGCAGTGCATGGCCAAGGATCTGGCCTTGCGCATCGACTCGGCCCGGCGCCTGGATCAGGCGATCCAGGCTTTGGCCGAGGAAGGCCTGATGGTGCCGCAGCGGGTCAGCGAACTGGTGGCCGCGCGCAGCGCCCAGAGCGCGGCGCCGAGCACCCTGGCGACCATGCTCACCGACCCGGGAACTGCGCCCGCCACCGCGTCGCCAGCCGCGTCGCCGCCGGCGCCGGCGGGCGACACCATCGCCGGCGCCACCCTCGGCCCCGACGATCCCGCTCCCAGTCTTCCGGCCACTGCCGCCCCAACGGGTGCCGATCCGAGCGCTCCGCCCACCGCACCGACCCAGCCGCCGCCGCCTGCTTCCCGACCGCGTGGTTCGCGCGCTTGGCTGGTTGCGGCGATGGTGGTCCTGGTGGCCGGACTCGGCGCGGCGTTGTGGCGCCCGTGGGACTCCGGCAATCCGCCGGCGTCTGATCCGCCGGGGCGCGGCGAGACACCGG
>JBEPXK010000209.1:0-6687 GCA_041641915.1 Planctomycetota bacterium | reverse complement strand
CAGACCGTATGCAGCTGGTGGCGGGCGAGCAGTTCCCCGGTGCGCACGCTCTGTCCGCCGCGCGCGAGACCACGGCGGAACCACTCGGGCAGGCGACGGCGGGTGGGGGAACGGGGGAAATCGCGCATGGCCCGAAGCTACCTCCACCGCGGCTCCAGTCCACGCCGCGGCCTGCGAGCCATCCACGCCGGCCGGAGACGACCCGAGGTTGCGCAAGTGACGCTGCAGGCAGCGCTTATACCTATGCGCGGTGCTTGACAGGCTCTCCTTGCCCACCGAAGACAGCTTCGTATCGTACCGCCTTCCTCCCACAGGAGCCTTCGATGCCGTTGATGCGTCCCCCGCTCGCCTTCCTGGGTGGTATCGGGCCCATGGAGCTGGGCCTCATAGCGCTGATCGCGCTGCTGCTCTTCGGTCGGCGCCTGCCGGAGGTGATGCGCGGCCTGGGCCTGGGCGTGCGTCAGTTCCGCCGCGGGCTCGACGGCAACGACGATGAGGACGACAAACCGGCCCAGCGGGAGGGGCTTCCCGCCGAGGAGCGTAAGCGGGTCGAAGGATCGGTCCGCGACGCCGAGACCGGACAACAAACGACCGAAACGGATTCCCGCTCCGGGGATCGCACGGACCACGAACGATGATCAACCGCCCCGGCCTGCAGCCGGGGTCGAGCGACGGGCGCGTTCGCAGTGCCCGAGGAGCAGACGAATGACGGATGTGGCGACCAAGCTCACCAGGGTGCGCGCCTATATGAAGGAGCACGACCTCGACGCGGTGGTGTTCTCCTCCCGAGCCAATTTCGCGTGGTTGACCTGTGGTGGCGACAACCACGTGGTCGCCCAGAGCGAATCCGGTCAGGCCGCGGTGATGATCACCGCCCGACAGGTATGCGTGATCGCCGACGCGATCGAGGCTCCGCGCATCGAAAAGGAAGAGCCGATCAAGGACTTCACGCTCAAGTCCCATCCCTGGACCCAGGATCTGGGCGAGGCGGTGCGCAAGGCGCTCAACAACAAGAAGCAGGTGGCCGCCGACGAGCCCTGGCGCATGGATCTGCCCCCGCTGCCCGGCGATTTCAACGACAGCGTGCGGGCCGAGCTCTGCCCCGGCGACATCCGGCGTTACCGCCAGCTCGGGCGTGACTGCGCCATCGCGATCGAGACCGTTGCGCAACACATGTCCGTGGGTGACAGCGGGCATCAGGTCGAGGCCGATCTCGCGCGCCATCTGTTGGTGCGCGGGATCCAGCCCTACGTCGTGCTGGTCGGCTTCGACGATCGGCTGCGCCGTAGCCGTCATCCGATCCCCAGCGTCAACCACCTGCGCCACCTGGCGATGCTGGTGGTCTGCGGGCAGCGCGGTGGGCTGATCGCCAATCTCACCCGCATGGTCCACTTCGGACCGCTCTCGGCCGAGCTCAAGGCCCGCCACGCTTCGGTCTGCAAGGTCGAAGCGAGCATGTGGGAGGCGACGCAGCCGGGACGCCCATGGAAGGATGTGTTCAAGGCGGCACAGAAGGTCTACAAGGACGAGGGCTTTGACAAGGAGTGGGAGCACCACCACCAGGGCGGGCCGACGGGTTTCGCCGGGCGCGACTTTCTGGTCACCCCGCAGGAGGACCGGCTGATCCGCAACAACCAGGCGGTGGCCTGGAATCCCTCGATCGCGGGAACCAAGAGCGAAGACACCATCATCGTCAACGAGGAAGGGCGACAGGTGCTCACCGCCTGCTCGAAGAACTGGCCGGTGTGCAAGGTGCGTCTGCCCGGTGGCGTGGTGATCGAACGGCCGGACATCCTGGTGCGCTGAGATGCGAGTCCGCCACGCGCTGATAGGTCTGGTGTTGGCCGTGTTCGCCGGCTGCGGCGAGCCGCACCGGCATCCGCCGCACCTGCAGATCACCGTGGTCCCCGATTCGACCGTCTACGTGCTCAATGGGCGCAAGATGGGCAAAGACCAGTTGTGGCGCGAACTCGCCTACATCGCCGACCGCAACCGCAACGAGATCACCGGCAGCGCGCGCGCGCGTGTGGCGCTGCAGTCCAAACGCGGCCTGAGTGATCGACGGGTTCAGCTGTTGACCAACTACCTGGTCTCGTTGGGGTTGGACAAGGTCTACTACCTCACGCAGTAGCGACGCCGGTGTCGGCTGCAGGTGAGCCCCCGGTTACAGCAGCTCAGGCACGCTGCCAGCTGAAGGCGAACACCGCGTCGATGTCCGCGCAGCCGCTGGCGAGCATGCAGACGCGGTCGAAGCCGACCGCGACGCCGGCGCAGGGTCCGAGGCCGGAGCGCATCGCCGCGAGGTAGCGGGTGTCGAGCGCGGGAGCCGTATCCGGGCGCGCGGCGCATTCGGCCGTGAAGCGCCGTTCGAGTTCGTCGCGGTCGTCGAGTTCGTGGTAGCCGTTGGCCAGCTCCAGTTCGCCACGGTAGACCTCGAAACGCGCGGCGACGGTGCTGCCATCGGCGGCGTGGCGCAGGCGAGCCTGGGCGGCCTGATCGGCGGGGAAGTCGACGATGACGCTCCAGCGGTCCGGCGGCAGAGCCGGTTGGACGTGCCGGGCCATGAGCAGGTCGAGCACCAGCGCCCGGTCGCCGGCGCAGGCGCTGCGCTCATCGGCACGCAATCCGGCCGCGAGCGAGGCGGTGCTGTCGGCGAGGGGGTCGACGCCGGCGTGCCGTTGGAGCGCCTGCCGGTAGCTGAGCACCTCGGTGGTGGTGTCGACATCGCAGAGGGCGGCGAGCAGCTCGACCGTCTCGCTCCGGAGCGCGTGGTCGTCCCAGCCGACGCGGTACCACTCGAGCATGCGAAACTCGGGGTTGTGTCGCGCTCCGTGTTCGTCGCAGCGGAAGGCCGGGGCGAGCGACCAGACGTCGCCATAGCCGGCGGCGACCAGTCGTTTGAGGAAGTGCTCGGGGCTGGTGGCGAGGTAGCGCCGGCCCTGCGGCGTGTCGACGGCGAAGGGATCGATGCCGCGATCGAGGTTGGCCCCGCTCTGTAGCACCGGCACCTCGACCTCGAGCACGTCGCGCGCGGCGAAGAACGCGCGCGTGCGCTGCAGCAGCCGGGCCCGCTCGCGCAGCCGGGTCGGATCCGCCCCGGGCGCCCAGCGGGGGTCCACGCTCAACCCTTGTCGCGCCCGAGGTATTCGCGGGTGCGGCAGTCGATGGTCACCTTGTCCTCCACGTCGACGAAGGTCGGCACCTGGACCACCGCCCCGGTTTCGAGCTTGGCGTCTTTCATCACCCGGCTCTGGGTGTCGCCCTTGACCGCCGGTTCGGTGTACTCGACCGCGTAGGTGTGGTTGTTGGGCAGCTTGACGGAGATCGGCTCGTTGTTCCACAGGGTGACGGTGCAGCGCATGTTCTCGACCAGCAGGTCGGCGTTCTCGCCGATCGCGGGGGCCGGCACAGCGATCTGGTCGTAGGTCTTGACGTCCATGAACACGTAGGCGGAGCCGTCGAAATAGAGGTACTCCATGTCGGTGTCGAGCACGTCGGCGGTCTCGATCTTCTCACCGGAGCGCAGGGTCTTGTCGAGCGTGTTGCCGGTGAGCAGGTTCTGGACCCGGATCTTGTAGAACGCCGCCCCTTTGCCGGGTTTGACGAAGTCGACGTTGAGGCAAGTGTAGGGCTCGCCGCCGAACATGATCTTGAGTCCGTTCTTCAGTTCACTGGTGTTGATCTGGCCCATGCTTGCGTCCGTTCGATCGACCTGGTGGTGAGAGGAAAGCGCCGGCTCCGCCGGTGATCGGCGCACATTAGCACCCACCGCGGCGTGTTCCAGAGGGGCCTGTTCCATGCGCATACCGTCGTCGGCATCGCGACCGGTGGACAGCCTGGTCGCCGCGCTCGCGCGTTGTGGCCTGGGTGCGGCCGAACCCGGGGCGCGCGCGGCCGCGGCCGCCTTCCCGCCGCGGATCTCCGCCGCCTGGCTTGCGCGCGTTCGCCGCGGCGATCCGCACGATCCCTTGTTGCTGCAGGTGCTGCCGACGGCGGCCGAACTCGCCACGCCACCTGACTACAGCCAGGATCCGCTCGCGGAGGGGGGCTTTACCGCGGTGCCCGGCGTGTTGCACAAGTACGCCGGCCGGGCACTCCTGCTCTGCGACGGGCCCTGTGCTTTGCATTGCCGCTTCTGTTTCCGACGCGGTGAGGGGCGGCGCCTGGCGCGGGGCCCGGGTCGCGCTGCCTTGGACTACATCCGGCGGCGGCCCGATCTACGCGAGGTGATCCTCTCCGGCGGCGATCCGCTGGGGATGCCCACCGACACGCTGTGCGCGCTGTTGCGCGAGCTCGACAGCATCGGCCATCTCCGCCGCATCCGACTGCACACCCGCTATCCCGTCGCCGACCCGCGCCGGGTGGATGCGGCTCTGGCCGGCTGCCTGCAGACGCTGCGGGCTCGCGCTCTGGTGGTGCTGCATGTCAACCATCCGCGCGAGCTCGGCGCTCTGTGCGCCGGCGCCTGCGCGCGCCTGCGTCGCGCTGGCGCATCGTTGTTGTCCCAGAGCGTGCTGCTGCGCGGGATCAACGATCGGCCCGAGGTGCTCGAACAGCTGTATGAACGCTTGGACGCGCTGGGCGTGCTGCCCTACTACCTGCATCAGCTCGATCGCGTGCACGGTGCGGCGCACTTCGCGGTGAGCGATGCGCAGGCCTGCGAGCTGATCGCCGCGTTGCGCGCCCGCCTGCCGGGTTACCTCGTGCCGCGACTGGTGCGCGAGATCCCCGGGCGTGCGAGCAAGTCGAACGTCGGTGCTGTCGGTCCTTGTGCCAACAGCCCGGACTGCTAAGCGTATGCTATGACTGGAGGACCCCCTATGCGCACCATGCTGATCATCTTGTCGCTACTCGTTGGGGGCCTGTCTTGGCTCGACGCGCTGGAGATGCGCGATCGCGTGTTCTGCGACTACGAATCGGGCACCGCCTTCCGGTTCCCCTACGACTACCGCGCGCCGGACATGTACCGTGGCGTGCTCTATCGCCCCGGAGCGCGGCGTGGCGGAACCATGGTCAGCGTACCGGATGGCAGTGAGCTATCGCCGGAGCAGATCCAACAGCTGATCCGCCAGCGCAGCCAGCAGGCCTTTGACGACGCCAGCGTGCGCCATTTCTCGACCCCCGCGAGCGAGGTCCCGCCGGTGATCCAGCGCGCCGGGCTCGAAGCGGTCTTCGGCCTGATCAGCGCCGGGAGTCTGAGCGAGTTCTCTGCCTGGTCCTACTACGCCGAGCGCGACCCTCAGCGGCCCCACGCCGATCCCGATTGGGCGCCAGAGGGGATCGAGGCGCTCATGGGCAGCGGCGAGGGGCGTTGCGGGCTGCTGGTCAAGCACGGCGAGCGCTATTCCGGGCTGCTGTGCCAGGGATCGGCGAGCGATCCGCAGAACAAGGCGATCCTCGACTCCTTCGAGGTGCTCGCCGGTGAAGAGGACGAACGGCAGACCTGGCGCGCGGCCCAGTTCCAGCACGGCCGGGTCATCAACGCCGCCGGCGGAGTTGACCGCGCGCGCGGCAGCCGTGCGGTCAACGCGCCCTGGTCCAAGGCCTGGGAAGCCGAGACCGGTCACTACCACGTGACCTGCAGCGTCTCGCCGGCCAAGACGGCCTACTGGGGCGGGATCATGGACACCCTCTACACCGCCTATGTCGGCATCTACGACCCAGCCAAACTCAGCCCGTTCAAGATGGAGATCCACGTCTTCAACGATCAGCAGCAGTTCCGCAAGGCGGCGGCCGAGACCGGCTTCGGCGGGCTCTCGCCCACCGCGCTGGGCTTCTTCTCCCCCAGTCATCTGTGCATCTACGCCTTCGACAAGATGCCGCCGCGCATCCCCACCACCTGCGAGAGCGTGCTCGCGCACGAGGCCAGCCACCAGTTCCTTCATATGACCTGTAACGGCAGCGGCCACGTGCCCACCTGGGTCAACGAGGGCCTGGCGGTCTATTTCGAGGACGGTCAGTACATCCCCGGCCGCATGCGCTGGCAGCCGCCGGCGGAGCGCATCCAGCAGTTGCGCCGGTATTACAGCCAGACCAAGAGCACGGCCTGGCCGGTTCAGCGCTACATCGATTACCACGGCCACATCCCGGCGCTCAACTACGCCGAGGTCTACGCCATCACCCACTTCTTCCTCTTCCTCGACCGCAAATACAAGGAGGAGAAGCGGTTCCGACGTTACTGGGAGGCGCTGCGCAACGGCGAGGACGGGGCCAAGGCCTTCGAGGAGATCTTCCTCAAAGACATGATCGAGGCCAATGACGGCAGCCTGACCGAGGCCTACAAGCAGTGGAGCAACATGCTCATGCAGTACGTCAACCAGAACGGGCCGCTGAGAGAACTGCGTTAGTGCCTCGATTGCTTGTGACAGCGACAAAAACAACGTTTTGAAAGCGGCGCTGTCACAAGCCGTCGAGGCACAGGGGGTTCGGGGGACGAAGTCCCCTGATGAAAGAGCGGAAAGGTGGGCCGGAGCCCTATGCTCAACCCTTGGGTTGTGGGCGGAGGCCCACCTTGGTGCCTCGATTGCTTGTGACAGCGACAAAAAACAACGTTTTGAAACAGACGCTGTCACAAGCCGTCGAGGCACAGGGGGTTCGGGGGACGAAGTCCCCTGATGAAAGAGCAGAAAGGTGGGCCGGAGCCCTATGCTCAACCCTTGGGTTGTGGGCGGAGGCCCACCTTGGTGC
>JBEPXK010000208.1:0-6742 GCA_041641915.1 Planctomycetota bacterium | reverse complement strand
CACCGGGCCGACGTAGCGCAAGCGCAGCCCCGCAGCGAAGCGAGGAGCAAGCGCAGCTGGGATGCGCGTGAGCGCGCGAGGGGGCAGCGCCCCCTCTGAGGGGAGCCGTTCCTTTGTCCGGCATCCCCCGGCCGAGCAGCCCGACAAGGACGCCGCCGTCGGCATCGACCCCGATGAGGCCGCGCTCGTAGCCGAGGCCGACCCCGTATCGCGCATCCCCGGCTACCGCCTCAGCCGGCGCCCGACTCCGGCGCCAAGGGACCGATCACCATCGCCGCTCACCAGGCCCTGGCCACGTCTTCATTCGCCGGCCCGCCGGCTTGCGCCCCCCGTGCTCGCGCGCAGACTCGACAAGCAACGGAGGGCCTCGCGATGGCCGACGAAGAGGACGTCACCACAATCGACGCGGACGAAGAGATCGGTCAGGACGAACCGCTGATCGAGCGCGCCGAAGACGACGGCCGCACGCGCGCCTTCCCCTGTCGCCAGTGTGGCGCAGACCTGGAGTGGAAGCCCGGGCAAGCGTCGCTGAGCTGCCCCTATTGCGGCTTCGTCGCCCAACTGCCGACCGACGAACGCGCCATCGTCGAATACGACCTCAACGACCATCTGCAGGTCGAGCGCAAACCGCGCGGCCTGGGTATCGCCACGCGCCCGCAACGTTGCGGCGGCTGCGGTGCCCAGGTCGACTTCGATCCCCAGGTGAGCGCCCGGGAATGCCCGTACTGCGGCGGCGCCCTGATCGATGATACGGCCCACGACGACCGCATCGCGCCTGAAGCCCTGATCGCCTTCACGATCGAACGCGATCGCGCCCGGGAGCAGTTCCGCGCCTGGCTCAAAAGCCGCTGGTTCGCCCCCGGCAAGCTCGCCGAACGTGCGGTCGCCGACCGCTTCCAAGGCGTCTACCGGGCGTGGTGGACCTTCGACTCGCGCACCCTCAGCCACTGGTCGGGTCAGGCCGGGCATTATTACTACGTCACGCGCACGCGCACGGTCAACGGCAAGACGCAGACCTATCGCGAGCGCAAGACACGCTGGGTGCGGCGCTCGGGCACCTACGAGTGCTTCTACGACGACTGGCTCACCCCGGGCTTCCGCAGCGGCCTCGAGACCGCCGGCTACCGCCTCGAAGGCCTGCAACCGTACCGCGGCGAAGCCCTGGCCGGCTTCGTCTGCGAACGCTACGAAATCGATCCGCAAGGCGCCTGGGCCCGCGCACGCAACGAGATCGAAAGCGACATCCGCGATGCCTGCCAGCAGCGCCTGCGCCGCGGCGCGGACACCAGCCGCGGCCTGCATGTGGACACCGCGCATACCGGCATCACCTTCAAGTCGGTGTTGCTGCCAGCCTGGATGACCACCTACCGTTACAACGGCAAGACCTACCGCGTCTCGGTCAACGGCCAGACCGGTTCGGTCACCGCCGAGCGCCCCTACAGCTGGATCAAGATTACGCTGCTGGTGCTCGCGATCATCGCCGTCGTGCTCGCCGTCGTTCTGCTGATTCGCACCAACTGAGCCGCGTCACGCCGCGTCGATCGCTCCTCTCTGCCCGCGTGGCTCTCGTGCGACGCATCCACGTGCACATCCCTGGGCGAAAACCCACGAGCGAGTAGCCCTCCTTGGTGCGTCATGGACCGGATCCGCTCCACTGCCGCTGGGCGTTGCGGGCCATGCCCGGTGTGCAGGATGAATCATAGTCAGCCAAGGTGGGCCTCCGCCCACAACCCAAGGGTTGAGCATAGGGCTCCGGCCCACCTTTCTGCTCTTTCATCAGGGGACTTCGTCCCCCGAACCCCCTGTGCCTCGACAGCTTGTGACAGCGCCTCTTCAAAACGTTGTTTTTTGTCGCTGTCACAAGCAATCGAGGCACTATCGCAGCGCGCAGGCTCGCTCCGTCGTTGCCCGCAAGCGTTTGTGGCATTCGCGCCCGGCCTTTGCCGACCAGCAGTCATCGCTGATACCAAAGAGGACCCATCATGCTTCGCCCCCTCAGCCTCATCGTCCTCCTCGCCCTCTGCGCCAGCCTCGCCGCGGTAGACAGCCTCGAGATCGAGGTCGTCACCCAGCCGAGCGACGTCTCGCTGAGCACCTACGCCGATTACACCGTCGTCTCGCTCCCCGATGGGATCGATCCCGACGCACAGCCCGGCCTGCCGCTCGTACCCTGCCGCAGCATCCAGGTCGCCATCCCGACGGGGCACCGCGTGGTCGGCGTCAGCGGCACCGGCGCAACCGAGATCCTGGCCGAGGACCTGGTGCTGTTGCCGACGCAGCCGCCACATCCCCTGAGTGAACCCGCACCGGCACTGGTCGGCCCGGATGCCGCGGCCTACGCCGCAGACGATCCGTTCCCGGCCACGGTGGCCACCCAGGCCGCGAGCGGACGCCTGCGCGGCCATTCCCTGCTCAGCGTGCGGGTGAACCCGCTGCAGTACATCGCCGCCACCGGGACGCTGCAACTGCGCCGCAGCGTACGCGTCACCGTTCAACTGGAGGCCGTCATCCAACCCACCAGCGCCGTCGGCGGCGACTCCGGCGCCCTCGCGGATCTGGCCCGTGGTCTGGTCGTCAATCCCAAGGCCATCGCCGAACCGCTGCGCACCGAGTCCACCGACGACGTGAGCTATCTGATCATCACCGAAGACAGCCTGGTGAGCACTTTCGAACGCCTCGCCACGCACCGCGCCAGCGCCATCGGCGGCAGCCACAGCACCGCGATCATCACCGTCGAGACCATCGCCACCACCTATGACGGCACCCGTCCCGACGGCGGCAGCGACCTGCAGACCAAGATCCGCAACTGCATCGCGGATTACGTGAACAACCACGCCACCGAGTACGTGGTGCTCGGCGGCTCGTCAGGTGTGGTGCCGGACCGCGACTGCAAGGTCCATGTGGGCAAATACGACGAGGACAAGATGCCCACCGATCTCTACTACGCCGACTGCCTCGACGGTACCTGGGATACCGACGGCGACGGCTCCTACGGCGAGGCCAGCGACGACGACGTGGATCTGTATCCAGACGTGATCCTCGGCCGGATCGTTACCAACGACGCCAGTCAGAGCAACGCCTACATCGACAAGCTCATCGATTTCGAGACCAATCTCGGTAGCTACGACGACTTGTTCGGTCGTCACTACCTGATGGGTGGCAAGAAGCTGTGGGACAACGTCACCCCCACCGACACCTGCGATGACGGCCACCCCCAGTTCACCGAGCGCGACGGCAACGTGTCGGACTGCGAGCAGTGGTCGCGACGCGTGTTCCGTGACGAGATCCAACCGAACTGGACGCCCGATACCATCCTCTGCCTGTTCGACACCATGACCACGTGGGACCCGACCGGGAGCAGCACCGTCGGCGACTACGACGCCTCCGGCAACCACTTCGTCGACCAGGTCAACGCCAACGGCGGCGTCGGTCTGGTGTGGATCGACACCCACGGCGGCAGCGGCGTATTGGCGATGGAGGGCAACAGCATCGGCAAGGGCGACGCCCGCGATCTCACCGCACCGATCGGCGTGCTCTACACCGGCGCCTGCCTGTCCGGCCGCTTCGACGACAAGGACTCGCTCTCCGAGGAGATGATCCGCAACGGCGATGGCGGCCCGCTGGCGTACTTTGGCTCCAGCCGCTACGGCTGGGGCTCGCCCGGCACTTATTACGGCGGCGCATCCGGTCTCTACTATCGACGCTATGTGGAGGAGATGTTCCAGAACAGCCACGCCACCGTGGGCTCGTTGTTCTCCGCGCACAAGGTGCAGCGTATCAGTTCGTGCGGTTACAACGGCGCGCCGCGCTGGATCCAGTTCGGGCTCAACCACCAGGGCGACCCGGCGGTCCCGGTCATTGGCGTCAAGCCGGTGGTCAGCGTCGCCGCCACGGATCACCTCGCGGCCGAACCCGGCAGCGACACCGCGACCCTGGTGTTCACCCGCACCACAGATGCCGGCGACCTCGACGCGACCTACAGCATCGGCGGCAGCACCGGCAGCGGCGACTACAACGAGACGCTCTCCGGCACGGTCGCCTTCGCCGACGGCGAGCGCCAGATCGTCGTCACCATCACCCCGAGCGACGACAGCGACGACGAAGGCGACGAAGACCTCGTGATCACGCTGCAGGACGGCGACGGCTATCGCATCGGGGCCGCCAGCGCCACGGTCACAATCGTCGACGACGACAGCAGCGGCCCGGCCGTGGTGAGTCTGGAAGCCGTGACCGGCATCACCGGCGAGATCCGCGATCCGGCCCGGCTGCGCTTCACCCGCACCGGCAGTATCACCGGCGACCTCACGGTGAGTTGCACCCTCAGCGGCTCTGCCGGCACCGACGACATCGTCGAGGACCTGGAAACGGTGACCCTGCCGGCTGGCGTGCTGGAACACGAGATCGACATCACACCGGTCGACGACGAACTCATCGAGGGCGTGGAAGGCCTGGTGGTCAGCCTCGTCGACAATGGCGCCTACGACCTCGGCGAACCATACGCAGCCGAGCTGACCATCCACGACGACGACGCGCGCCTGACGCTGAGCGCCACCACGTCCACTGCCCACGAGGGCGGCGACGACGCGACCCTGCGCATCAGCCGCGCCGGGGGTCTCGACGGCGACATCGAGGCCAGGCTCGCCTTCATCGCCAGCGAGAGCAGCGCCGAGGCGGGCGACGTGTCCTTCGCCGGAACGGTGACCATGCCCGCGGGCAGCGCCACGCGCGATGTCGCCATCACCGCCGTCGACGACAGCGACTACGAGGCCGAGGAGACCGCCGTCATCGCGCTGGCTGCGGATGCCGCCTACGCGATCGGCACCGACGATCGCGATGCCATCACCATCCCCGCCAACGATAACGCGGCGCCGGTGGTCGATGCCGGCGAGAACCAGACGCTGCAGGTGCTGACCACGACCCTCGCTGGATCGGTGAGCGACGACGGCAACCCGCCACCGGCATCGTTGAGCGTTGCCTGGAGCACCCTGAGCGGGCCCGGCAGCGTCGACTTCGACGATCCCAACGACCCGACGACCGCGGTCGCTTTCGACACCTACGGCACCTACCTGCTCGAGCTCAGCGCCGACGACGGCGAGCTCACCACCACCGACAGCGTGCGGATCGATGTGCGGCAACCGCTGAGCGCCACCGCCAGCGCCAACGTCACCAACGGCGGCGCGCCGCTCGCGGTGCAGTTCACCGGCAGCGCCACCGGCGGCAACCCGCTCACCGCCCAGCCCGGTCTGCAGGCGGAATTCTACTACCTGGCCGCGTCACCCAACGCGGTGCCCGATTTCTCCGTCCTCTCACCCGACCTGGTACGCGTGGACGACCAGGTGAACTACCCTTCGACCGATGCCCCCTGGACCGGCCTCGCGCAGAGCGATGACTTCGCCTGCCGCCATACCGGCCAGCTGATCGCCGATGGTTCCGGCGAGTACACCATCTCACTCGAATCCGATGACGGCTCGCTGCTGTGGCTCGATGACGAACTGCTGATCGACAACGACGGCAACCACGCGATGGACGAGGTGTCGACCACGCTCCACCTCGAGGCCGGAGCACATGATATCGAAATCGGCTACATCGAGGCCGGCGGCGGCGCCGGGCTGATCCTGCGCTGGACGCCACCGGGCGGCAGCCAGCAGGTCGTACCGGCCGCCAATCTCCAGCACGATGCGCCGGCCGACGGCGCCCCGCCAGCCGACGGCGTCGTCCACCTCGCCTTCGACGACGCCAGCGGGGACACCGCCATCGACGCCTGCGGGGGCGACCATGCCGGCGCCCTGTCCGGCGACGCCGATTGGCGCAGCGACGGCAAGCGCGGCGGTGCGGTGCATGTCGCCGGCAGCGGACTGGTTGCACTCGCCGACAGCGATGCGATCAACACCGCCGACCACGACCTGCGCTCGGTCCTGTTCTGGTTCCAGGCCGACGACGCCAGCGCCAGTCAGGTGCTCTACGAAGAAGGTGGATCGGTCAACGGCGCAAACGTCTACCTGCATGACGGACAGCTATACGTCGGCGCGTGGACCGACGGCTCCTTCGCCGCCTTCCTGTCCACCGCCGCGCCCACCGACGGCGCCTGGCACCATGTCGCCTTCGTCCTCGATGCCGCCGCCGGCACCTTCACCGGGTACCTCGACGGCGAGGCCTTCGCTACCGACACCAGCGCCGCCACCCTGGCGTCGCACAGCGACGACACCGGCATCGGCGATATCAACGGCGACTCCCTGTTCCACGCCGACATCAGCCCGGGTGGCTTCAGCGGTGCGATCGACGACTTCGCGCTCTACAACCAGGCGCTGAGCGCCGACGTCATCGCCGCGGTGGTCACGCCGCCGACCCCCTACACCTACGAGTGGGACTTCGACGGCGACGGCATCACCGACGCCACCGGCGCCGAGGTCATACACGCCTTCGACAACGACGGGAGCTACACCGTCACCCTGACCGTCAGCGACGGCACGACCACGGCGACCGACACGGTGCTCATCACCGTCGGCGCAGGCGGACCCCGCACCACCACCCTCACGGTCCGCGAATCCGATTCCGCCACCGTGACCTGTGAGATCACCTGCAACGGCACCACCATGCTGAGCATCGACGCGACCACCACCGAGGCGGTCTTCTCCGGTCTGGCGGATGACGCCGACAGCACCTTCGAATTCCTGGAGGTGCCCACCGCAGCCCAGTGAGCCCGACGCGATTCCGCAGCGCCTCCCCGCGCCGACTCAAGCAT
>JBEPXK010000207.1:0-6743 GCA_041641915.1 Planctomycetota bacterium | reverse complement strand
ACCGAGGGGTGGTTTTCTGCGAAAATGGGCCGGAGGCCCGCAGAAAACGCGGCCGGAGGCCGCGAACCCCGACCGAGGCCGTGGGGGTACGCGCCGAAGGCGCGAGGGGGCAGCGCCCCCTCTGATATCTGATTAGAAGCCTTCATTCTATCGACCTCAGCGGCGCATTCCCGTTCGTTCCAGGATCAGCGCCAAGGGGCAGACCCGGGTGAAGCCGTACTGGAACAGGTTGAGCCCGACGAAGGCGGTGAACAGGAACCAGGCGGGGTGGACCCAGTAGCCGAGGGCCAGGGATCCGAGGATGAACGCGCCAGCGATGGCGTGGACGGCATCGACGACTCTCATGCGGTGGCTCCTGACGCGGTGCTCGCGCGGGGTCCGTAGACCATGAAGTAGACCACCGGCACCACCAGCAGGGTGAAGGCGGTCGAGGCGAACAGGCCGAAGATCAGCGCCCAGGCCAGACCGCTGAAGATCGGGTCGAGGGTGATCGGCCAGGCGCCGAGCGCGGTGGTCGCGGCGGTGAGCAGGATCGGGCGCATCCGCACCGCGCCGGAGGCGAGGATCGCGTCCTTGAGCGACATGCCCTCCTCCTGCGAATCCTGGATGAACTCGATCAGCACGATGGCGTTGCGTACCACGATGCCGCCGAGCGCGATCATGCCGATCATCGCGGTGGCGGTGAAGAACACCGGTGTCGCGTAGCCGCCGACCGGGTTGTCGGCGATCAGATTGAGCAACCAGAAGCCCGGCAGGATGCCGATCGCGGTCAGGGGGATCGCGGTCATCACCACCAGCGGCATGACGAAGCTGCCGGTCTGGATCACCAGGAGGATATAGATGCCGACCATCGCCGCGCCGAAGGCCAGGCCGAGGTCGCGGAACACCCGCAGGGTGATCTTCCATTCCCCTTCCCCGGCCCATTCGATGGTTGCGCCGGCCTCGAGCGGATGGTTCTCGAACCAGCTCGCGAGATCGAGTACCACCTCGCCCGGGGCGGTGCCGACGCACTCGGCGAAGGCGTAAGCGACCCGGCGGAGATCCTTGTGGTAGATCGGCTGGTCCTGCGGCACTTCGATGAAGGAGCCGATCTCGGCCAGCGGCACCAGGGTGCCGTCTGCCGCGGCGACGCGCAGGCGCTGCAGTTCGGGGATTCCGCTGCGTTCGCTGCGTTCCAGCCGCAGGCGGATGCGCAGGGGATTGCGTTCGTCGGGGGTGTGCACGGTCGCCGGTTCGACCCCGCCGAGCGCCGCCAGTTGCACCGCAACCGCGTCGGCGGTACGGATGCCGTGTAGGGCGGCCTTCTCCTTGTCGAGGCGGAAGTCCCAGCGCGTATGCGGTGTCACGGCCGAGACGTCGGTATCGCTCAGGCCCGGGTGGGCGGCAAAGCGCTCGCGTACCGTCCGCGCGCCATCGATCAGGGCGGCGTAGGGCGCGCCGGGCGGGCCGTAGATCTCGGCGGTGACGGTGGCGATCACCGGCGGACCGGGTGGGATCTCGACGATGGCGATCCGTGCGCCATGTCGTTCGGCGATCGCTTCGAGCCGGTCGCGGATGCGCAGGCCGATCGCGTGGCTCTGCTGGGCCCGGCGATCCTTGTCCACCAGGTTGATGCGGATGTCGGCGACGTTGGCTTCGCGGCGGAAATAATAGTGGCGTACCAGACCGTTGAAGTCGATGGGGCTGAAGGTGCCGACGTAGGAGGTGTAGTCGACGACCTCGTTGACGGTGGCGATCTCGCGTTCGAAATCACGGATCACCGCGTCGGTGCGCTCGAGGGTGGTGCCCTCGGGCATATCGACCACCAGCTGGAGTTCGTTCTTGTTGTCGAACGGCAGCATCTTCATCGGCACCTGGCGCAGGACCACCAGCAGGCCGCACAGGCCCAGCAGCAGCACGATCGCGCCGAGCATGGTCCAGCGCAGCCAGCGGCGTGCGAGGAAGGGCGCCACCACCGGTGCGTAGATGCGGTAGAGCCGCGTGCGCCGTACGTCCTGGGCTGCGTCGGCCTCGCCCGTGGCCTCGCCCTTGGCGACCTTGCCCTTGATCAGGTGGTAGGCGGCCCAGGGCACGACCGAGAGCGCGGCGACGGTGGAGAAAATCACCGTCATCGGCACGTTGACCGCCATCGGCTGCATGTAGGGGCCCATCATCCCGGTGATGAAGAACATCGGCAGGAAACTGACGATGATCGCCAGGGTGGACATGATTACCGGTGGCAGCACCTCTTGCACCGCCCACAAGGTGGCGACGAATGGACTGCGCTTGCGCATCAACATGTGGCGTTGGATGTTGTCGACGTTGGTGATCGGATCGTCGACGACCAGGCCAAGGGTCAGGATCAAGGCGAACAGGGTCACGCGATTGATGGTGTAGCCGGCGGCGTAGTTGACGAACAGCGCCAGCGCGAAGCTGATCGGCACCGCGATCGCCACGACCAGGCCCTCGCGCCAGCCGAGGGTGAACAGCAGCAGGCCGATGACCGTGACCATCGCGAAGCCGAGCGAGCTGAGCAGCTCGTTGACCTTGGCGTCGGCCGTCTCGCCGTAGTTGCGGGTGACGTCCCATTCCACGCCAGCCGGCAGCACCTCGGCCTCCAGCTCGGCCATCGCCGCGATCACCTCGTCGGCCACCGCGACCGCGTTGGTGCCCTGTTTCTTGGCCACCGCCAGGGTTACCGCGTCGCGGGTCTGCTCCCAGCCCGGTTTGCCGATCCGGGTGTAGGAACGGGGTTCGGCCGGACCGTCCACGATGCTGGCAACATCGGCGAGGTAGACCGGCGCGCCGCGGTGGACGCCGACCACGAGGTCGGCGACGTCGGCGACATCGGTGATGAAGGGACCGGCGGTGACTTCGCTGCGGCGATCGGCGCGATCGAAACTACCGACCAAGAGGTTGGCATCGGCAGCGGCGATGGTGCGTTGGAGGGTCAGCAGGTCGATGCCGCGCGCTTCCATCGCTTCGGGATCGGGGGTAACGCGGACCACCCGCTCGCGGCCGCCGACGATCCGGGTGCGCGACACGTCACGGATCTGGTCGAGCCGGGCCATCGCTTCCTCGCCGATGCGTCGCAAGGCGTGGTCGTCGTGGGTCTGCGAGTGGAGGGTGATGGTGACGATCGGCACGTCGTCGATCTCCACCGGTTTGGTCACCCAGCCGCTGACCAGCGGCGGGGCGCGGTCGCGGTGCATGAGGATGCGATTGTGCAGTTTGACCAACGAGTCCTCGCGGTCCTCGCCAACGTAGAATCGCACCGTGACCACCGCCATATCGCGGCGGCTGATCGAGTAGACGTACTCGACCCCGTCGATCTGGTAGAGATAGCGTTCCAGCGGTGTGGTCACCAGCTGTTCGATCTCCTCCGCGCTGGCGCCGGGGGCTTCGACGTAGACGTCCGCCATCGGCACCACGATCTGCGGATCCTCCTCGCGCGGGGTGATCAGGATCGCCGCCACGCCCAGCGCCAGGGCGGCGACGACCAGGATGATCGCCAGTCGGCCGCCGAGGAAGGTTGCGACGATCCGGGCGATCAGCCCGCGTGGCCGCTGTTCGCGTTGCGTCTGATCCATCACGCGTCATCCCAGCCGATGGTCTCGCCCGGCGTCAGGCCGGAGAGCACTTCCACCTGGTCGCCGCGCCGGGCGCCGAGGGTGACGTAGCGTCGGCGCCACACCCCGTCTTCGCCGCGCACACGTATGGTTGCCAGCTGGCCGACGCGTTCGATCGCGCGTCGATCCACCACCACGCCGCTGCGTTCGTCCAGCGGCACGTGCAGCCGGCCGAACATGCCCGGATGCAGGCCCGCCATCTGTGGCAGCGACACGCGTACGGCGAAGGAACGGCTGCGCGGGTCGGCGTAGGGCAGGATCTCCTCGACCGTGCCCTCCACGGTCGCGTCGAGCGAGCCGAGCGTCACCGTGAGTCGGTCACCGACCGCGACGCGGTCGATCAGGCCCTCGCGCAGCTCGGCTTCCAGACGCAGGCTCTGGGGATCATGGAGTTCGATCAGCGGCTTGCCCGGCCAGGCGAGGTCGCCCGGGTCGACCAGGCGCCGGGTGACCATGCCCTGCATACCGCTGCGCAGCGTGGCGTAGCCGGCGAAGGTCTCGGCTTCAGCCACCTGGTTCTGTGCCACCTCGACCGCGGCCGCGGCCTTGCGGTGGCGCGGGCGCGCCTGTTCGAGGCCGGTCTCGGTTGCGGCTTCCTGCGCGTACAGCTTTTCGATGCGTTCGTAGCTCTGGCGTGCCGCTTCGGCCTCGGCCCGGGCCGATTCCAGGCTGTTGCGTGCCTGGGCCAGGCGATGCTGCAACTCGTCGCTCTGCAGCTGCACCAGCACCTGATCCAGCTCGACGCGCTCGCCGGCCTCGACGGCCACCGCGAGCACCTGCCCCTGGATCCGTGGCGAGACGGTCGAGCTGAGCTTGGATTCCACGGTGCCCACCGCCCGGTGACTCACCGGATGCGCGGTGCTCTGGGCCACCGTGGTGTGATCCGGCGTGGGCAGGCCCGGTGCCGGTTGCGAGGCGCCCGGCGTGACGGCGTCGACGCCGGTGACGACCAGCAACATGACCACGATCGCAGCAACGATCAGCACCGCGGCGACGACCTGGATGACGCGTCTGCGCTTCATGGGGAATCCTCCGGATCGAGCTCGGCATGGGCGAAGCGGCCGGTGGCGCGCGCGACGTCCGCCTCGGCCTGCTTGAGGTCGTAACGCGCACGCACCAGGCGCATCCGCGCCCGGGTCTCGGTCGTCTCGGCCTCGAGGTAACGGGTGATGCGCACGCTGCCGGCCTGGTACTGCGTGCGCACCATCGAGAGCGATTCCTCGGCCGCCGCCAGACCCTTGGCCGCGACGTCGCGGTGGGCCTGCGCCTCTTCGAGGCGGAGGTACGCGCGCTTGATCTCCAGCCGCACGCCGAGGTTCTGCCGGCGATCCGCGGCCACCGCCGCGCGTAGTTCGGCGCGGGCGGCGGCGCCGCGGTGGATGCGCGCGCCGCCGGCGTAGACATCCCAACCCAGGCGCAGTCCCAGCATCCAGTTGCCGTCGTCCTCGCCGAAGTCGAGGTGGTCGTCGTCCCACCAGGTGCGCGCTTCGAGGTCGACCCGCGGCAGCCACTCGGCGCGCGCGCGGTCGCGGGCTATCGCCGCGCCTTCGACCTCCTGCCGCGCCAGGATCAGCTCCGGGCGCCCGGCCAGACCGGTGGCCACGGCCTGCTCGTAGGTCGCCGGGATCGGGCAGGGACAGGCTTCGCCCAGCTGCAGATCGAGCACCGTGTCTGGATTTTCCCCGAGCAGGTTGGCCAACGCGGCCACCGCGAGGCGCTGGGCGTTGCCAGCGCGGATCACCGCCTCCTCGGCCTCGGCCACGCGGGCTTCGAGCGAGAGTACGTCGGACCGTTTCGCCTCTCCGCCGGCCGCGTGGACCTTGCGCGTCTGGCTCAACTGCGCTGCGACCGCGGCGCGCGAAGACTGGGCGGTGGTGATCATCTCCTCGGCGGCGCGGATGTCGTACCAGGCGACGATCACCGCTGCGATCAGACGGTTGCGGACGGCCAGGTGTCGGGTTGCGCCCTGGCGGACGCCGAGCGCCGCGGCATGGCGGTCGAGCTGGTCGCGTCCGCCGTTGTAGAGGTTGTAGCGCAGGCCCAGGCCGACCTCGTAGTTGTCGAGGGTGCCCGGATCGTTGAAGTCGACCCGTTGCGGCAGTTCGCGCTGGTCGATGGTCTTGAACAGGTAGGTCGATGGCGCATCGGCGCGCACGTATTCGGCGTGCGCCTGGACCAGCGGTAGGAAGGCCGCGTGCGACTGCTTGAGTCGCGACCGGGCCGCCGCCAGCCGTTCGGCGGCGATATGCATGTCCGGGTTGTTGGCCAGGGCGAGCCGTACCGCCTGCTTGAGACCCAGCGGCCGTTGCGGGTCGAATGCCGGCCGCGCCGGCAGCTGGGGTTCGCTGAGCTCGGGCCGGATGATGATGCGCGCGTGCTCATAGCGTTGGCGGCCGGTGCAGCTGGTTGCCAACAGGGCGGCACACAGAACAAAAATGGTCGCTCGCATGGCTCCTCGCTCTGGAGTTTCTGATGGCGTGGACCTCGACGCTTCAAGGTCATGTTCGGGTGCAGACATGCAATAGGCGGCGTGACCCGTGCCTCGCGCACTCAGGGGGCCGAGAGCCGCCGCCCGCGGCAGTGAGAGCGCCAGCTGAATGCCGCCCCGTTATCGTGTCGATGGAGGCTGCAGCTGCAATTAGTGCCTCGATTGCTTGTGACAGCGACAAAAAACAACGTTTTGAAAGAGGCGCTGTCACAAGCTGGCGAGGCACAGGGGGTTCGGGGGACGAAGTCCCCTGATGAAAGAGCAGAAAGGTGGGCCGGAGCCCTATGCTCAACCCTTGGGTTGTGGGCGGAGGCCCACCTTGGAGTAGCTGACGTGGTCATCTACGTAACCGGAGTTTGCCCGTTTGTGGTCGGGATGCCGCAGCGCTCCAGCAAAGGCCTACGGCCTTGCGCGTGTCAGCGCGCCGCCGAGGGGGTCATGGGGGCCGGGCCGGCCCCCATCGGCCGACAGAACCCTGTTTTCCGCCGAAAATGGGCCGGAGGGCGGAGCCGGCATCGCGCAGCGATAGCCGGCCCCGGTGGGGCCACCGGGCCGACGCAGCGCAAGCGCAGCCCCGCAGCGAAGCGAGGAGCAAGCGCAGCTGGGATGCGCGTGAGCGCGCGAGGGGGCAGCGCCCCCTTAGTGCC
>JBEPXK010000206.1:0-6755 GCA_041641915.1 Planctomycetota bacterium | reverse complement strand
TGAGGTGCAGGTAGGTGGCGCCGTAGTCGGTCTCACCCGAAAACACGATCAACTGCCCGCCCGTATCGCCCTCCAGGATGCGCAAAGTCGTCTGCGTCGGGCCTGCCCCCTGGATGACCAGGTGGTGTGCCGCGACGTTGTCGCCATCGAACCCGATCTCGGGCCACGGCTCGTCGAACAGGTAGGTCCCGGCAGGAAAGTAGACACAGGCCCGACGTCCGCTGCCACCGCGCAGGTAAGCCATCGCAGCTTCCACCGCCGCCGCCACGGCGGCGCCGTCGAGCGCCTGGTCGTCGCCATCGGCACCATAGGCGGAATCGGTGACATCGAAGCGCTGGTAGCGCCCGTCGATCGCCGGAATGCCGCCCTGCACCCCAGCTGGCCGGGTATCCGGATACACGATGCCGTCGGGCCCGATCACGTCGACCGGCCGCAACCGCTCCGTCTCCCAGGGCTGGATCCGGTATTGACCCGGCCACGGGCCCTCCTCACCGCGCAGAGCGCCAAGACAGAGAAGTAAGCAGACGGCGATCGCGATACGCATGAGGTGGTTCTCCAAACCGGGTTCCCCCTCTATTCGCGGACACGATGCAGCAGGTTACAAGCGCCACCGGCAACGCGGATCCGCTGTCCCACACGGCGCAGTCGCGATCCGGCTGGACACGGTGAGCAGTCGCGCAGCCACCCGGCGTCGCGTCGCCGGGACTCGGGTCGGGACCGGGCGTGTGACATGCGCGGTGTTCTTTCAATAGGTTCAACTCCGTGATCGAGCCGGACGGTCCGCCAGGGGGTATAATCGCCGTATGTCCGCGCGCTGCTCCGCCAGCGGTGGCGAGTGCCCGAGTCCAATCCAAGGAGACCGTCATGAGTCCACGCCTTCCCCTCCTCTTGTGTACCTGTCTCGTCGCCGCCTCGGCGTCGGCAGCGGACCTGGGCGCGCGCACCTGCGAGCTCTGGCAGCTCGAGCAATGGTCGCTCGCCAACGCCAGTTGGTCCGGCAATCCTTTCGATCTCGAGGCCACGGTCGTGTTCACGCACGAGAACGGCGTCGACAGCCATACCAGCCATCTCTACTACGACGGCGATGACCACTGGTGCTTCCGTTTCACCGGCACGCGTCCGGGGGCATGGAGTTTCGTCACCAGCAGCGATGACCCGGAACTCGATGGTCACAGCGGAACGATCACCGTCATCCCGGCGACCGACGCCGGCGCGCGCGGCTTCCTGGTGGCCAGCGACGACCGTTTCGCGCGTCAGGTCGGCAACGACGGGGCGGTGGCCGGTGAACTGCTCAACATCTACATGAACCTGCGCACCCCGGATGAGAGCTCCAACCCCGGTTACGGCCATGACGATCACTGGAATCCCCTGTCGATCATGGACGACCCGGCGCAACGGGCGGCCTATATCCAGGAGGCGTTGGACCACGGCTCCAATGCCATCTTCTTCCAGGTCTGCAACCAGTGGTTCGCCAAGGACGCCGTCGGCTACGACGACCACGACAGCGAGGATCCCGACCCCGCCACCTTCGCCACCCTCGAGCGGGTCATCGCGGAGGCCCACGCCGAAGATGTCCACGTCGTACTCTGGGCCTGGGGCGACGAACAGCGCAAGTGGACCCCCAAGGGCGTGGGCGGCATCAACGGCGTGCCAGATCGTCGTCTGCAGCGATACATCGCCGCGCGGCTCGCTCCGCTGCCGGGTTGGTCGATGAGCTACGGCTTCGACCTGGGTGAATGGGTCTCCGGCAGCCAGACCGATTCCTGGGCCGCGTACCTGCATCAGCGCATGGGCTGGCCGCACCTCTTGTGGGCGCGCAAGCACACCGGCTCGTCGCTGGATGCACTCTCCAACGACGATCGCCCGGAAGACGACTTCTACGCGGTGGCCCGCAACCGCCTCGGCAAGGGCCGGCCGGTGGTCTTCGAACGACGGTTCGCCTATCTGCGCGATGGGGTCTGGGATACGCCGACCACCCGCCGCTGCATGTGGCAGTTCGCCATGGCCGGCGGTGCGGTGGGTTGGTGGGGCTTCTACGCCGGCAAATATTCCCAGGATGGCCCCTATTCGGACGCCGACACCCTGCGCACCCACCTGCGCTTCTGGACCGGCGGCCAACGCTATCTGCTCGATTACACCATCGCCAACGAACGCAGCGATGGCTGGGCCCTGGCATCCGACGACCTGTGCAACTTCGTCTTCTACAAGCAGGACAGCGACAGCGTCCAGGTCGACCTGCAAGGCGCGGGCGAACCGCTACGGCTCGTCGCCGTGAACACCGCAGCCGCCTATACCGAGATCGATCTGGGCACCTTCGCCCCCGGCGTGCACGTGATCGACCTCAGCGACCATGGCGGGACCTCCGACTGGGCCATCGCCGCCGGCCGCTTCGCAGCCGAGCGCTCCATCTCGATGCGCGACGGCCCCACCTGGACCTGGGACTGCCTGCCCATCGGCGACGATCCGGTAGCCGATGGGGACATGACCGTCTTCGGCGGCCTCGATACGGCCACCGCCCACCGACTGATCCCGGTGGTCGACAACGACGGCTGAAGCCCGCAGTGGCGCAGGCCGCTACGGCCTGCGCCCCGGATACCACGGCTACGCCACCGGCCCGGCAGCGCCCTCGGCCGGCGTGCCTTCCTGCCACCAGCCCGCCATCAGCGTGGTCACCCGCGGGGTGCTACGGCCGGCGAGCCGGGCCCGCAGACGGCTGACCAGCAGTTCGAAAGCCGCCCGGCCGAGGCCGACGAGATCATAGCGGATACCGGTCGGCTCGGGATCGTCGCGGAACAGACCGAGATGCACCAGGCGGATCGCCGTGCCCAACCGGTGACCCCGGCGAGTCAGATCGCGCAGGATCCGCGGTTGGAGCGGGCGCCCCAGCAGGACCGCCTCGGGGCGGTGCGCACACAACCACGCATCCAAGCCCTCGCGATCCTGCGGGTCGGTACAGATCGGTAGCGCCGGCACCGCCTCGGACTGGTGCTGATGCTGCAATTGCAGATAGGCGGCGGTCCACTGGTGATTGCTGTTGGCGTCGGTGTGCGAATGCAGCGCCATGCCGATGCGTCGACAGCCCTGCTGGCGCAGCTGTTGCCAGGCCAGGCGCACCCCGAGCAGATCATCGGGTGCCACCGTGTCGAGCTGCAGACCGGCAGGGCCCGTGAGCAGCGATACCACCACCAGGTCATCGAAGGAATACCGCGCCGGGTTCTGCTTGCGATCGAGGTTGAGCAGCACCAGACCGGTGATGCCCTGATCCCGGCGTCGGCGCAGCTCCGCTGCCGCCGCCGCCGCGGGGGGCGGCAGTTCGAATTCGTGAAGCTGATACCCTTCATCACCCGCGGCTGCGCTCACCCCCTGACGCAGTTGCCGCGCCAGGCTGCCATCGGGACGCAGCGGTCCGGGGATCCGGGCCAGACCGATCGGCCGGAGCCGCGTGCGCCGGCGCGATTCGTCGCGCAACGAGACCAGCGCCGAGAGCGCGGGATCACGACTGTAGCCCAGCTCCTCGGCCACCCGACGGACCCGCTCCCGGGTCGCGGCGCTGACCCGGTTGTCATCGCGCATGGCCAATGAGACGGTGGCGGTAGACACCTTGGCCGCCCGCGCCAGATCCTTCATGGTCACGCGCCCCGGCATGCGCGCATCGTCCAGCGTGCCACCCTCGAGTCCACGCCGGGCACCGCAGGCGACATTCCTGCGCATCATCCGCTCCCAGCGGTCCAGTCCGACACCTCGCCGCCGCCCTTGCGTTATCCAACCAGGCCGACGACGATTCGGGCCACCTGCACGTCAGCGCAGATCCGGTAGACAAAACCGCGCCCCCCTCGCCTCCGCTCCTGGTGGATACCCACTGTGACCGCCCCACCCCCACCGACCGCCGGATCGCCTGATGCTGCAGACCCCCTCGCCGCCTGGTACGACGCCCACGCCGCGGCCCTGTTCCGCACCGCCGAGACCATCCTGCGCGACCGCCACGGCGCGGAGGACGCCGTGCACGACCTGTTCGTGAAGCTGGTGCGCACGGGCATCCGTCCGCACCGCATCGCGCGGCCGCGCGCCTATCTGCTCACGGCGCTCAAGCGCGACCTCGCGCGCCACATCACGCGCCGCGAGCGCAGCCGGGCCGTCGCGATGAACCAGGACGCGCTACCGAGCGCTGGTGCCGCAACCACGCGCGACGAGGCGATCGAACGCGCGCTCGACCGCCTGCCGCCGGCCCAACGCGAGGTCGTGGCGCTCAAGCTCGACGGCGAACTCACCTTCGCCGAGATCGCGGCCGCGCTCGGAGTCAGCCCCAACACCGCCGCCAGCCGCTACCGCTACGCCCTGAGCCGACTGCGCGAGGCGCTGGCGAGGAGGACCCCGTGAATCCGAACGACGACGATCTGATGCAGCGTCTGCGCGAGCGCCCACGTCCGGATCTGCCACCGCATCTGCGCGCACGCATCGAGGCAGCCGCCGCGTACCGGGCCCCCATACCCTGGCTGCTGCCGGCCGCCGCCGCACTGCTCGGCCTGCTGCATCTCTTCGCCTTCGCCGCGCACCAGCCGCCCCCGTCGCGGCCACGCCTGACCGACCGGCCCGGCGACCCGGCGGTGATCACCAACCACCCGACCCAGCGCCACGCGCTGCTGAAGGAATTACGATGACCGGCACCATCCTGCTGCTCGAACTGCTCCTGGTCCAACTCCTGCTCGCCGCCTTCGGCCTCGCGCTCGTTAGCCCCACGGCGGGGCGCTACCGACGAGCCCTGGTCGCCGGCGCCCCGATCCTACTGATCAACGGGTTCCTGATCGCCTGTCTCGTCGTGCTGGTGATGGCCGGCGCTGCCGCCGCCGCGTTGATCGCTCTCATCGTACTCAGCCTCGCCGCCTGCGCCGGCGCGTCCTGGCTCTACCGACGGCATCGCGACCGCGGGCCCTGGTCGGCGCGCCGCATCGGCATCTGGCTGGCGGTGAGCGTGGTATTGCTGGTGCAGACCCACCGCCAATGGCATCTGGGCAGCGTCCACGCCCTGCAGGTCCGAGCCGCCAGCAACGGCGCCCTGGCGATGGGGCTGCTCGCGCGCCCGCCGAGCTCGGCCGACAATGCCGCGCCGCACTACCTCCGGCTCGGCGAACAGCTGGAGGACGACCCGCACCATGCCGCGCTCACAGACCGCGACTTCGCTGCGCTGTGGCACGACGAAGACCCCCCGACCGACGCTCCCACCTGGAGCGAATGCGCCGCGGCCCTGGCGCCGCTCACGCCGCAGGTGGAACGCCTGCACGAGCTCAGTCGGCTGCCGAGCTGCAGCTTCAGCTGGGAGGTGGGCGCCGAACTCTACGCCACCCCGCTGCCCGAGATCACGCACGCGCGCAGCGCGGCCCGGTTGCTGGAGTGGCACGCCCGGCTGGCCCTCCACCACGGCGATCACGTCACCGCCCTCGCCGACGCTCAGGCGCTGCTGCGCATGGGCGAACACCACGCCGCAGCGCCGTTCCTGATCTCGCAACTGGTGGCCACGCACATCACCACCACCGCGCACGACCTGCTGCACGACACCCTCGCGCGGTCATCGATCGCCGCCTGGACCGCACCGATCGGACCGCGCACCCTCCACCACGCCTGGCGCCGACGCCTGGCTGATGCGATACTGATCGAAGAGCTGAGCATGGTCCGCTTGCTGGCCCAGCTGGCCGCCCATGCCGGAACAACCGATGGGCCCGTGGTGTCCTTCCTTCCGCCGGTACAGATGATGACGGCAAGCGGCGTCCTGCTCCTCTTCGGCCCGGCGTTGCTGGACACGGAACTGCGCGCGCTCGACGCGGTCTTCGGCGCACTGCGCACCCGCCTGCGGCGCAGCCGGGCCGAGAACGACCCGGCGGTGGTGCTCGACCATACGCTCGAAGCAGCAACGATCGATGGCGTGCTGATCGGCATGCTGACGCCGGCATGGTACTCCACCGCACGCAACATGGCCCGGCTCGACGCCCACACGCGCCTGGCACGCACGGCCGAGCGCCTGATCGCCCACCGCCGCGCCACCGGCGTCTGGGCCGATCCGACCACCCTGCCGCGCGATAGCGCCGGCAACGCCTGGGCCAACGACCCGTTCACCGACCGACCGCTGCGCCACCGCGTGGACGACGACACCCTCGTCCTCTGGAGCATCGGCACCGATGGCAACGACGACAACGGCCTACCCGTCGACAGTCACAACGATCGCACCGATGGCGATATCGTCCTGATCCTGCGTCCCTGAGTCCGCCCACCACACGGCCCACAACGCATGCGCTGCCAGCGTAGCGCACGCGTGATCGCCCTCCACCGCCGCAGCGGCTGCTGGCCATGCGCATCTCAAGTCTCATGTCACCGGCATTTACGACGCCGCGCCAATTGAACGGCACTGAGCTTCGCGCAATGCCATTGGGCATATACCCATCTCCAACGGACCCATAGGAATCAAGCCCATCATCAGGGCACTGATCAACCAGTGATCCCTGGCCCCACTTGCTCCTAACCCGCACACTGTTCCCATCAGCGTCACATTCAGACGGGACCCTCAGAGCTCCAAACCTCGGAACTGCCAGCGAGTGGAGCCCAGCCAGGCTTGGCTGGGCGACCGGCCGACCGAGGGGTGGTTTTCTGCGAAAATGGGCCGCAGGCCCGCAGAAAACGCGGCCGGAGGCCGCGAACCCCGACCGAGGCCGTGGGGGTATGCGCCGAAGGCGCGAGGGGGCAGCGCCCCCTCTGATGGAGAGCTC
>JBEPXK010000205.1:0-6790 GCA_041641915.1 Planctomycetota bacterium | reverse complement strand
CGGCACCGGGCGCCACACCCGCGCCCTGCGCGCATCCGGCCGGGGCGTCTGCGGCATCGACATCGATGAGCGCATGATCGCCGCCGCCCGCTCCGCGGATCCGGACCATCCGGCGGCCTACCGCGTGGCCGATGCCGCCGCGCTGCCGCGCAGCGAGCGTTTCGCCGCCGCCTGTTTGTTCAATCGCTCGTTGGTCTGCTTCCATTCCCATCGCCTGGCCTGGGGGCTGTTCACCAGCGTGGCCAGGCAACTGCTGCCCGGCGGGCTGTTCCTGATCGACAACTGCTGTACCGCCTTGTGGGATCAGGTGCGCGAGGGTCTGTTCGCCGACGGTCTGAGCCCTGACGCAGACCAACAGCTGTTCTTCCTGCCCGGCGAAAACCGCTTCGTCTGGCGCCGCGGCAGCGAGGTCGATCCCCAGTCCTGGCAGGTGCGTCGCGAGGATCGCATCTACCGCCTCTGGAGCCTCGGGGAAGTGGCCTTAGCTGCGGCCGGATCCGGACTTACGCCTTGCCAAATCGGCCCCGAGACGCCACTCTTGGTATTGAAACGCCCGGAGGACTGAACCCGTTATGGGTCCGTTGATCGACTTCATCCGCGACAACCCCCCGGTCCGGCTGCTGGCCACCCTGCTCGCCGTCACGGGTCTCGGCTGGTCGCTGTTCGTCTACGTCCGCGCCTGGCGTGAATACCGCGAACGGTCCCAGGCCGCATCACAGCGCCGGCGCAAACGTCGCATCCGTCCCACGCCACAGGTCTCCACCCACCCGCCCTCGGCCTCGACCGCCGCTTCGGCCGCTGCCGCGCGGCAACAGGACCTGCTCGCAGACCTCGGCACCGAGCCGGAGAACCGGCCGGGCAGCGCCGCCCCGATCGCACCGCCGACGCCCGAACGCCCGACATCACTCGACACCGGCACCGCCGCACCGGCCACCACCGACCATGGCGGCGACACCGACGCCGGGCTCGCCCCCTCGGAACAACCGACCCAACGCACCGAGAGCCACGCGACCTACGCCGTCGACGGCACCGCGATCACCCGGCGCAATCTCAAGCCCTACGGCTCCTCCGAGAAGGAGAAGAGCACCCAGATCATGCGGCCCTTCGCCGGCGCCGAAGCCGAAGGCCCGGCCGCCGAGCACTCGCCGCGCGAGGTCGCCGACGAACTGCGCGCCGCGATCCGGGATGCGGTCGAGGACAGCCTGCGCGAAGACGGCGCCGAGACCGACTTCGCCAACTCCGATCGGGGCGATAGCGATGGCGCGATCGCCACCGACGAGGCCCAACCAAGCGATTCGCTCGAACCCGATGCCTCCGACGTCAACGACGCCGAGCCCCTGACCGAGCAGCTCACCGCCCCGACGGTGGTCGACCCTGATGACGACGCCGACGCGTCATCGGTGGCAACCGACGAAGACGAAGCGCCGAGCACCGAAGCGGCGGACATCGCCGCCCAGCGTCGGCGACGCCAGGTCTCGACCGAAATCATCCACCGCAACGCCCGGCGACACGAGGAACTGGGCTTCCACTTCGGCATCACCCAGGACGGCGAGCGCACCGACCCGGACGACGACACCCAGCAGGCCGAGCCGACGGTGAGCGAAGCCGACAAGCAGGCGCGTCTGCGCGAGCTCGGTCTCGCGCCCGATACGAGCGGCCCGGATGGACCGGATGGCCCGGATGGTCCAGACGAAGAGACCGGCGGTGTCTCCACCACCCACATGCGGTCGGTGCTCGAGAAGCTCGACCGCACACTGGGCACCAACAGCGGCCTGGAGCATGTCGACGCGGCCACCAACGCTGCGGACTCGGCCGCGGATGCCATCGACCGCCTCGGCGGCGACATCGGCGACCTGCCCACGCGCGAACACCGCAGCACCACCGGCGACGCCGCGCTCGACGAGGGCATCGACACCAGCCCCGAGGCGGAAGCACAAGAAGCCGCCGAACGCAGCACCTCCCAGCCCCCGCCGATCGACCCCGCGCTGGCGGCCGAGATCAGCTCGGGTCCGACCCGACCCATTACTCCGCAGCGCCCTGACGTGGACGCCGCCACCACCGCCGGTACGCCGGGCGAGGCCCCCGACGTAGCGCACGGAGACGCAGACGAAGCCGGCGCAGAGGCAGCGCTCGAGGACGCAGACCACGAAACGCCTGGTGACGAAGCCGCGGCGGCGCTGCAAGCCGAAGCCGAAGCCGAGGACGAAGCCGAAGCCGAGGACGAAGCCGAGGACGAAGCATCGATCGCAGAGGACGCCGCTGCCGCCGACGCACCGACGAACACCGGCATCCCCGACTGGGCCCGCTCTGACACCTTCGACGAGGACGTCGATGGCGATGGTGACGAGCCCAAGCAGCACAGTCTGTTCGACTGACCGGGTACACCGAGAAGCTTCCATCAGAGAGGGCGCTGCCCACGCGTGCTCACGCGTGCCCCAGCTGCGCTTGTTGCTCGTTTCGCGGCGGGGTTGCGCGTGCGCTCCGTCGGCCACGGGGAAGGCCTCGCGGCGTGATCGGAAGCGGGCGGCGGACGGTGGCGGTCAGCCAACGCGCGCTCACCCCCGGGCGGCTGCGTCGCGTGCGGTCGGCACGAAATAGTCGAAGCGCGGATTGCCCTGGTGGCGGACGCGCTGTAACGCTCCGGCGGCGACCAGAGCCGCGAGGTCCCGCTGGGCGGTCACCGGTGCACACCCGACGGTGGCGATGATCTGCTTGCGGGTGATATGCCCCTGCGCGCGGGCCAGTTCCAGGATCTCCTCACGCCGCCGGGCGGTGAGCCCGACCACCGGCGCCGTCGGCGAAGGCGATGCCGCACGCCCGGGTGCGCCCACCTGCGCCTGCTCCAGGGTCAAGCTGGTCTGGTCGCCATGCAGGATGGCCATGCGTTCGACCTCGTTGCGCAGCTCGCGCACGTTGCCCGGCCACAACGCCCGGCGCCAATGCGCCACCAGCCGGTCATCGAGTCGCGGCGGCTCGGCGTAGCCCAGACGCAGCAGGAAATGCCGCGCGAGGGCGGGGATGTCGCCGGTGCGCTGCCGCAAGGGTGGCAGGTCGATGGTCAGGCGCTGGAGCCGGAACAGCAGATCATCGCGCAGGCGCCCCTCCCGCGCGCAGGTCTGAAGGTCCTCGTTGCTCGCGACCACGATCCGGGCCTGCAACCGCTCGCTGCGGTCACCGCCGACCGGGCGATAGTCTCCGGTCTCCAACAGGCGCAGCAACACCCCCTGCAGCGACATCGGCATCGAGGCGATCTCATCGAGAAACAGGGTGCCGCCCGCGGCGGACGCGATCGCGCCACGCCGCGATCGCTGCGCGCCGGTGAAGGCGCCGCGGACGTGGCCGAACAACTCGGCCTCGGCCAGCGAGGCGGGGATCGCCGCACAATTAAGACTGACCCACGGCCCCGCGCGACGCGGCGAAGCGGTGTGGAGCTGACGCGCGACCACCTCTTTGCCGGTACCGGTTTCGCCGGTGATCAGCACCGGCTCCGTCCGCGCTGCGAACAGCGCGATGCGCTCGCGCACAGTGGCCATCGCCGGGTCTTCACCCACGAGCACCGGAGCGACGGACCGCGCGGGCTCGGCGGCAGCGGACGTTGAGCGCCCCGCGGGGCAGGCGCTGCCCGACGCCACCGACGCCACCGACGCGTCGGATGCGGCATCGAGCTGCGGCCACCACCAGGCGACCTGGTCGGCGGGGCCGAGCTCGTGCGCCCAGTCGAGGCGCCAGGCGACGTAGCGCGGACGACCGCTGGCGACCAGGCCGGCGAAGTGTGCCGCCGCGCCCCGGTCGTCACCCTCCAGGCGCAGCAGCCGCACCCACTCGAGTCGGAACGCCCCGTGGTCACCGTTGGCATCCAGGCGCAGGAGCAGGCGTCGGGCCTGCGCCGCCTCGCCGTTGGCCAGGGCCAGGTGCAACGCCAGCGACAGCGTGGTCCGGAAGCCCGCCGCCACCAGATCGCTGCGACCGAGACGGTCGACTGCGCTGCGTACATCGTCGTAGCGGCCCTGGAGGTAACGCACGAGACCGATGTGGGCCAACAACAAACCATCGTTGGCCGGATCGCTTCCTGCCGGCGGGTTGGCCAGGATGCGATCGACCGTGTGCCATCGATGCAGCTGGGCCTGCGCGGTCAGCCGCAGCAGATAGCTCCAGTCGGCCTCGCCATGGGCGGCGATCGCCGCCAGCGCCTCTTCGGCGCGGCCCTGCTCGATCAGGGCCCAGGCGCGCCACAGCAGCGCCCGGCGACCGATACCGCTGGGGTTCCCGGCGTTGGTCTCCAACGCGCTGAGCGCCGCCTCGCAGCCCTCCCAATCCTGGCGCACCAACCGGATACGGACCTCCAGCTCACGCAGGGCGTCCTGAACGGCGGGCATGCCCGCCGCCCGCTGCGCACAGCGGACATGCAGCTGCCAGGCCGTAACCACCTCGCCCTGACGCAGAGCCAACTTGCACCGGACATGATCACAGGCCATGGACCAGGGATCGGCCGCGGCGTCACCGAGACGATGGCCGAGCAGTTCGAGGCGTACCGCGGCGAGTTCGTGCCGCCGCTCGCCGATGGCCTGATCGGCGGCGAGCAGCAGGGCCAGATCCTGGGCCATACGATCCTCGCTGGCCAGTCCCGCATCGATCGCGGCCGCGCGACCACGGCGTTGGTGATCGGGCACCTGCATCCGTTCCGGCCAGCAGGCCCGCACCAACGCCGCAACCGCCGGTCGCTGCGCGAGCGGCGCGGCCAGCTCCGCTGGGTCGAGACAGACGGGGTGGACCACTGCCGCGGGTAGCCGCTGATCAAGCACCGTGGGTGTATTCATGGTGAATCCACAGTGCATTCATAAACGCTGCATCTCTCCGCTCCAGCGGGATGCCTCGGTCCGCAGCAGCAGAGGGTCACACGACCTCACTGACACACCGCCAGACGTGTCACAAGTGATTGTGGAAACGCGCCTTCAATCGTCATCTGCAGCATCGGCACCGGCCTCAGGCACCCCCGGAGCAAGGCCCCGGCGAGATCCGGCATGCCGCTGGCATGGTTGCTGGCAAGTGGCCGGCAACACATGGCTCGTGTGCCGCCCGCAGCCCATCTCCACTGCTCGTCCCCACCGAGGATCGATCCATGCGCATCTGCCTGCCCCTGCTCCTATTGTTCGGTTTCAGCCTCAGCGCCATGGCCGCCACCCCCCGGGTGGTGGCTCTGGTCCGCGACGACCTGCTGCCAGATCTGCAGGAACGGCTGGCGGTGTGGCAGGCGGATCTGCAGGCCAGCGGGTACACCGCCATCGTCGAGAGCTGGCCGGCCGATCAGACCGCCACCCGCAACGACAACCTCCACGCCCAGGCGCTGTGGTCGCGCCTGCGCACACTCCATCGCCAGCCCGAGAGCCTTCACGGCGCGCTGTTCATCGGTCGCTTCCCCTCGCCCGTCTACGCGGTCGAGAACTGGGACGACAGCATCGACTACTACCCCTGGCTCGATGACGGCTACTGGTTCCTGGATACCTTCACCCCGAAACCGGACGGCGAGGGTATCGAGCCCGATATCTGGGTGTCGCGCATCGACGCCCTCGATCAGAAGGAAAACTCACCCCACGGCGAGGAGACCGAGCTCCTGCGCCGCTATTTCGATCAGCTCCACGCCTGGCGCTGTGGGCGCAAACGCTATCCCGACTCCGGACCGTACGCGATCTCCGGCAGCTTCAACACCACCGAAGTCTACGACGCCTTCTCCGGTAGCGATCGACGCATCGATCACATCTGGGCGGAACAGATCGAGGAGCTCTATGCCGAAGCCCCCTACGCCGGCAAGAAGATGAGCGAGATCTACAAATGGGGCGGCGAGATGTTCATCGAACTCGCCCACGGCTACAGCAGCGGCACCGGCACCCAGGTCGGCGGCTTGGGCCTGTTCTACTCCCAGCCCAACCAGATCCACTTCTACGGCCTGGCCTCCTGCAATGTCAACGAGATCGGCGGCATGTGTGCGCGCTCCCTGTTCAGTCGTCACGGCGGCGCCCTGTTCGCCAGCGCCGTGGAACTGCCGGTGATCGCCAGCTTCCGCGTCGCCTGGAACAACGGCGACCACCTGGGACACATCCTCCTCGAAGATCTGGGCTATCCCATCCAGTCCTACGGCGATCTCACCGTCAGCAAGACACCCGCCTGCTTCAGCGGCAACGATCTGCCGACCATCGATTCCTTCACGCTCGGCACCGCCCAGATCGGCGTCGGCGATGCCGCCTCATTCAGCGCCACCGCCTCCGACCCCGACGGCATCACGGTGCACGAGTTCTTCCCCTTCGGCTATACCGGCGGACGTGGCACCGGGGTGGCGATCGCCGACCCCGCCGGCTGGTCCTACCGCTATGACGTTCCGCACAGCTACAGCCCCCGCCTGGTGGTCGGTGACCGACATGGGGCCTGGATGTGGGACGACAGCGCCGGGCCGGTGCGGGTCGCCCCCCAGACCGACCGACCGCTGCGCATCAACTGCGGCTATGGCGCCACCACCCAATCCGACGGCAGCCGGCGCGACCCGCAGGATGCCGATCATTTCGACGCCGCCGGCCACCGCTGGCTGCACGATCAAGGCTATGCCGCGGGCACCTGGGGTGGCAGCGGCGGTTCCTACCGCTTTGAGGACGCGGGTATTGCCGGCACCAACGAAGACGTCCTCTATCAGAGTTTCATCCGCATCGACAAGGTCGACCAGCCGCGGACCTACACCCTCCCGCTGGGCGATGGCACCTACACCGTACGACTCCACCTCGCCGTCGCCGACACGGACAAG